>CAUZIY010000024.1:0-29222 GCA_963579995.1 Phycisphaerae bacterium | reverse complement strand
CACAAAAACAAAACACAGAAGGCGAATCGGCATCAACGTCCTGTGGTGCCCAGCGCGTCCAGTCAGCCTCGTGAATTGTTTCGAGTTATCGCGATTTACTCTTGCGCGGTTTCGACTTTCTCTTTGAGCGGGTTTTACCCGTCTTCTCAGCACTCGTTGGGTTGGCACCGGTGGTTCTTTGGTCCGGGCCTTGGGCCCACTGGGGCAGATTGTCAGTCTTTTTTGGTGTTGGCATGGTTTAATCTGTCGCCTTGGTTCTCAAATCCATATCCCCTGTCCAGCAGACAGAGGAGGAATATTAAAATCGTCACATCATTTTTAGAATCTACAATAGTCTAGCTATTCCTTGCCCGCCATGGCACTGATCTCAATTGCCAATCTGATTTTTTCTTACGACGAGCGTCAGGTTCTCGATGGGGTGAATCTGACGTTATCCCAAGGTGAACATGTGGGTTTGGTCGGACGAAATGGTTGTGGCAAGTCGACCTTGCTGCGAATCATTTCGGGTACCGATTCACTAAAGCCTGATTCAGGCCAAGTCCAACTTGCTCGTGGTACCACAGTGGGATATCTGACGCAGGATTTTGATCTTGACCCGGATTTGTCACTTCGGGACGAGGCCAGCCGCGCATTTTATAAACTGGATCAATTGCACCAGAAAATGCAACAGGTAAGTCACGAGATGGCTGACGCTGAAGGTGGTCAACTGGATCGATTACTTAAGCGTTATGAGAAGCTTGAGCAGAAAATGCAGGCAGCTGGCGGTTATGCAGTTGATCATCAGATCGACGCAACCCTCCATGGCTTAGGGCTGACTGATGAAGTATTCGACGTCCAGGTAAAGGATCTATCGGGCGGTCAAAAGGGTCGTTTGGCACTGGCCAAGTTGCTGCTGTCAAAGACCGATGTGCTGTTGCTCGATGAACCGACAAACCATCTTGATATTGCCGGCCGTCAATGGCTTGAGCAGTATTTGATTGGCTACCGTGGTGCCGTAATTATTATCACACATGATCGATGGATGTTGAGTCGGACGGTGAGCAAGATTTACGAACTTGAATTGGGTCAACTCGTTGAGTATCCCGGAAACTATCAGCAATATCGGGAACTGCGTGATGAGCGGCACCTTGCACAACAGCGCGCTTATGAGAAGCAGCAGACCAAAGTTCGCCAAGAACAAGCATTTATCGATCGCTATCGTGCAGGCCAACGCGCCCGGCAGGCCCAGGGCCGCGAGAAACGGCTAGAACGTTTCAAGCAGAATGAGTTGATCGGGCGTCCGGTTGAATTAGGCACAATGAACATCAACTTCACCGTGGCTAATCGTGCCGGTGATTTGGTCATTGATGCAGATAACATCAAGAAGGGCTACGAGGGAAAACCACTGTTTAGACCACTGTCGATCACCATTAAACGTGGTGCTCGCGTTGGCGTGATCGGGCCAAACGGTGCCGGCAAGTCAACACTTGCCCGGTGCATGCTTGGTGACTGTACATGTGACCAGGGCATTGCTCGGTTAGGTGCACAGGTAAGTGTTGGCTATTACAAGCAAACACAGGACGATCTTGATTTGTCTCAGACTGTCCTTGAATATTTACAGCGTCAGTTGCCAGATGGCCTAGAACAATCAGTCCATGATCTTGCTGGCGCCTTTCTATTCAGTGGTTTGGATCAGGAAAAGTCATTGGGTGTTCTTTCAGGCGGAGAGCGTAGTCGTGCTGTTCTCGCCGGTTTGGTGTCCGGTGGACACAACCTGTTGGTGCTGGATGAGCCGACTAACCATTTGGATATTCCCAGTAGCGAAAGGTTGGAAGCCGCCTTGTTGCGTTATGTGGAGTCACCAAGCGGGTGGGGTCGCAACACCCGTGGAGGTGGTACGCTAATTGTTATTACGCACGACCGGATGCTGCTGGATAACCTCGTCGACCAGCTGCTAATCTTTGATGGCCATGGTCAGGTTCGGCATTTCCAAGGTTCTTATAGCGAGTTCGTGTCTATTGAACAGGACATTCAACCCGTACCGGAAGATACCAAACCCCTGAATACAAAGAAAACAGATCGCAAATCTATACGCAGTGGCCGTGGTGCCACGCAGCCGCATAAGAGCCGCAGTGGTCAAATTAAGCCCGAACAGCTTGAAGCCAAGATCATCAAATTGGAACAAAAGCTTGCAGAAATCGATGTCAAATTGGCTGAACCCGATATTTATCGGGACGTGGCGAAAATGCGTAAACTTCTACATCAGCGCGAAACAGTAGTCCGTCAATTGGATCCATTGGAGGCCGAATGGTTTCAGCGGGGTATTGAGTCGCAGTAGCATCGATCGAGATATCCATAGAGAACATAGATAGGCCGTTATCGGAAGTGGGCACGTAAGCCCCGCCAGTTTCAAAACTATGCATTGCGATCTTGCGTATGACTCAAGAGAGCCGGGTGTCAAGACGACGATCACAATGGATCAGTGCCTGTGCGATTGGTCCACTGATGGTTGGACTGTTCTTGTCCTTTAGCCTTGGACTCAACTGGATTGCAATTTCCTTGGTACACATGGTGTAGTAGGGGCAAACTGGTGCAGACTTCCGTTCAATGGTTCATTTTCCAAATAGTCGTATCAGCGGCTGCATTTGGCTTGGGTCTGCACGTTGGCCGGACCACCGTACTGCGTAAATCACTGTGGCTTGGTTTTGGTCTGGGTATCCTGGTTTATTAGACTTGGCTGCAAAAGAATCCTTCGGTTGCTGTGCAGATGGTCCCGTTATGGGTTTTGCCGTACATCGAGGGGACCGCCGGTGTCCCCGGATTTATGCTGGTGATTGGTGTCTTTTACGCCCACAGCAAACTGCCACAACAACGTCGTCTGGCTGCATTGGCAGCTCTGCTGGGCGTTATTTACTTCTTCCAGGGTGGGCTCTGGATGCTTCAGGTGACGCCGACCAAGACGTTTGCTCATAATGCCGATGGCGAACTGGTTCGCCAGAGTTGGGATTATTCCTGTGTTGCCGCTTCGTGCGCAACGGCTCTGCGACAACTGGGGGTTGACACGAGTGAATCAGAGATGGCAATGCTCACCCAGACCCGACCCGGTACAGGATCAACCATCGTGCGTGCCCTGCATGGGTTACAGATTAGGCTGTCGGGTATAGATGTTACACCCAGCATGCTTGAGCCGAGTTATGAGCAGGTCATAAGACTCGAGACGCCGGTTTTGATATTGCTGCAACTTGAACTAGGCAAGCAGCATATGGTTACCCTTTTGCGTATCGATGATATGGGTGTCCAAGTTGCTGACCCGCAACGTGGCATGCTCTACCTTTCACATGACGAACTTCGCGCATCATATGTCGGACAAGTCATCACCTTTGAACGATAATGTGAATAATTGACCAAGTGCGTCGAGGCACTAGAATCGGCTCACCATCGCCTAACCTCTATTGTGACAGAGAGTGCGATTGGTATCGTCAGCGATTGGGGTTCGTTTGGTATAAATCACGATAGACGGTTGCCGATTCATTCAACTCTTACCGCTAAATGTTTCATAAACAACCAATTACCGCGGACTTGCCGCGACAGGAAATATGGATCTATGGGTAGATCAGAGAAAAAACGAAGCGCCCCGCAGCCACGACAAAAAATGACCTATTACTTCGGTAAGACCCGCACTGAAGGCAATAGTAAACAAAAGGAATTACTTGGTGGCAAGGGCGCCAACCTCGCTGAAATGACGGGGATTGGTCTGCCGGTACCACCAGGTTTTACTATTAGTACCGAGGTATGTGAACTTTTTTACAAGTCTCGGCGCAAACTTCCAAAAAGTCTGATGCAGCAAGTTCGCAAGCAGATCGCCACGCTGGAAAAAGAAACAGGTAAGAACTTTGGTGATGCCAATAACCCATTGCTCGTATCGGTGCGCAGTGGGGCGGCAGTGTCCATGCCAGGCATGATGAACACGATTTTAAATCTTGGTCTTAATGGCACCTCGGTGATTGGACTTGCAAAAGCTACTGACAATACCCGGTTTGCTTACGATGCTTATCGCCGTCTGATCAATATGTATGGTGACGTGGTTATGGATATTGGCCATGAGCACTTCGAGGATGCTTTTGACAAAATCAAGGCAAGTTATGATGCAGACAGTGATACCGATGTTCCTGCGGCGGGGATGGAAGAATTGTGCAAGGCTTACAAGGGTGTCTATCGAAACCACGTTGGCCATGAATTTCCACAGGATCCCTATTTGCAACTCGAGTATGCCATCGAGGCGGTCTTTAAGAGTTGGATGCAGGCTCGTGCGGTGCGGTATCGGCAGGTTGAGAACATCATCGGTCTACGTGGTACCGCAGTTAACGTTCAATACATGGTATACGGGAATATGGGAGACGACAGCGGGACGGGTGTTGCCTTTACACGTGATCCATCCACAGGACAAAACAAGTTTTACGGTGAATTTCTCATCAATGCTCAAGGTGAAGATGTTGTGGCGGGGATACGCACACCTCAGCCTGTGGACCAGATGCCCAAATGGAACAAGCGTGTACATCAGCAGTTGTTGGGTATTAAAAAGAAGCTTGAACGCCACTATCGCGACGTGCAGGACATTGAGTTCACAATTGAGCGTGGCAAGCTATACATGTTGCAGACCCGCAGTGGCAAACGGACAGGAGCCGCCGCAGTCAAGATTGCCTGCGATATGGTTAAAGAAAAGCTCATCAATGAGAAAACCGCACTTGGCCGTATACCCGCCAATGATCTAACACAACTGTTGTTGCCCAGCTTTGACCCAGCGGCAAAGAAGGCCGCCCAGGTGCTTACCGTGGGTCTGCCTGCATCGCCAGGTGCTGCGGTGGGCAAACTGGCATTTACCGCGGAGGATGCCGCTGGTCGTGCTGCCAAGGGTGAGGATGTACTGCTGGTACGCAAAGAGACAAGCCCAGAAGATATCGATGGTATGCATGCGGCACGGGGGATTCTGACCAGCACGGGTGGGATGACCAGCCATGCAGCGGTGGTTGCTCGTGGTTGGGGTCGATGCTGTGTGGCGGGTGCCGGGGAAATTCAGATTGACGAGAAACGTAAGAAACTGCATGTGAAAGGTAGAACCTTTGGGGCCAATGATACGATATCGATTGACGGGTCAACTGGACAGGTTATGACCGGTCAGGTGGCTACCAAAGTCCCCAAACTCTCGAGCGATTTCTCCCGCGTTATGGGCTGGAGCTCCAAGTATAGCCGGTTAAGTATCAGGACCAATGCTGACACGCCAGCAGATGCTAAGCGGGCTCGAGGCTTCGGGGCGCACGGGATTGGCTTGTGCCGCACGGAACACATGTTTTTTGAAGGCGAACGAATCGTTGCGATGCGTGAAATGATCCTGGCTGAATCGGTGGAGGCCCGTCAAGCGGCGCTTCGTCGCCTGCTTCCATATCAGCGCAAAGATTTCGTGGGCATCTTGACCACAATGAAAGGGTTTCCGGTCACCATTCGTTTACTCGATCCACCACTGCATGAGTTTGTACCGCATGATTCCAAGAGCCAAACAGTAGTTGCCAAACGGTTGGGAATTCCGTTATCGAAGGTCAAAGCGCGGGTCACCCAACTCCATGAGGCGAACCCCATGCTTGGGCATCGTGGTTGCCGATTGAGCATCACGTATCCTGAGATCCTGCAGATGCAGGTCAGCGCAATTGTGGAAGCGACCATTTTGTGTCGTAAAAAAAGAGTGCGGGCCATGCCCGAGATCATGATTCCGCTGATCGGGACTGCACGTGAAATTCAGTTGCTGCGTGATCTTGCAGAGCAGACGATCCAGCAGGTGCAGCATAAAAAGAGATTTTCCGGTTCACTCGGTATTCCCATCGGGACGATGATTGAAATTCCCCGTGCGGCATTGACCGCAGATCAAATAGCGGAACACGCTGATTTCTTTAGCTTTGGGACCAATGATCTAACACAGATGACATTTGGTTACAGCCGTGATGACGTAAACACGTTCTTGCCGGACTATCTAAGCAAAGAGATCCTTGATCGCGATCCATTTGAATCACTGGATACAACCGGCGTTGGGCAACTCGTTGAGATAGGCACTGCCAAAGGCCGGAATGTCAAGAAAAACCTCAAGGTTGGTATCTGTGGTGAGCACGGTGGAGATCCCGATTCGATCCGATTTTTCCATGAGGCGGGTTTGGATTACGTGAGCTGCTCACCTTTCCGTGTGCCGATTGCGCGGTTGGCAGCTGCACAGGCAGCGCTTGGATGACCGGCAGGAAAGCAAGGCGATTCCATCCGGATGCTATTCAAGTGGTATTATCAATGGAGACCCTTTGGGGGGTCTATCCCACATTGGAGTTACATCTGTCCAGCTACAAGCAAAGTATATTTTGTTGCAAGTAAATCTAACCTCTCAAACAGGATGCGGCTGACCATGAACACGCCGATAAACCCGAAAAACCATATGGACTGTTTGCTGGGATCGTCAATTAATCGCGCGTAGCCACGGTGGAAATTTGACAGGATATGAGAGCCATCCAGCGGTGGTACGGGCATCAGGTTAAACACGCACAACATCAAGTTCCATGAACCAAATACCATTAAGAAGCCCCCAAGATTTTGATGGATTTCGGTGTTTTCAAGCATGCCTGCACGCAGCAGTAACCCGAGCGTCGTAAGGGTAGCGGCAGACAGCAGCAGGTTGGTGGCAGGTCCGGCACCAGCAACAATTGCTTGAGCGTACTTGCCGCGCAGGCGAGTTGAATCGATGGGTATTTGGCCCCAGGCAATTCCAAAAAGACACATCGCGAAGAGTGAAAACGGACCCATGTGAACCAATGGATTGCCCGTCATGTGTCCGGCATGAATGGGGGTGTTGTCACCGTGCTTGATCGCAGCCCAACCATGGGCCAACTCGTGTAGTACAATGCTGATTGCAATGGTTACAATGACAAACAGGTATGTTTGTGTATCACCGTGGATAAGCATGTCAATTAGCATTGGGTCGGATCTGAATCAGGGCGAATTCGCAAGTATTTTTTCTTGGTTGTCCGATTGGTAGTATAACGTGTTTCGCATATTTATCATTCATGTATGCCTTGTGCTCTTTGTGGTCGGGTGCTATCGACCAGTGCAAGATTCAGAGTATGCCCGCCCTCTGGCAACTGGGGCATCAGCACTTCGGAAGCTGACTTTACACCAATGGCCCGTATTCCCACTTCAGGTTGACAGCCGCTTCTACCAAGCGTGTCAGCGTAGTATCGACTGGTTTGGAAAGCCCTCTTCTAGGCAATTTTTCCCTATGGCCGGGATCACGCACGAGCAGGCGCAAGCAAGCGTCTTCGCGTTGAGCCGAGAGTTGTACACTGCCAATGGTCATGTTCCCAGTGTTGAATCAGTGTTAAAAGCCGAGTTTGATGTTTACGAAAGCGTCGGATGGGATGGGGAGGGAACGGTATTGTTTACCGGTTATTATGCCCCGATTATCCAGGCTTCGCGTGTTCAGACGTCAAAATTTCGTTACCCGTTATACAAGCGGCCATTAGATCTTGTGTCGGATCGGTCGACAGGAAAAGTATTTGGCCAGCGTGTTGGTGATCAGATTACGCCATACCCCACACGGCGTGTCATAGAGACTACAGGCATGCTGAACGGGCATGAATTGGTTTGGCTGAGCGGGAAGTTTGAAGCCTACATCGTTCAACTTCAGGGGTCGGCGCGAATTAGGTTGACAGATGGTACGGAGATGGTTGTGGGATATGCTGCGAGCAATGGCCGTGACTATACGAGTGTGGCGATGCAACTGGTCGCCGATGGAAAGCTTGATAAGAACCACCTGACCCAGTCATCGGTTCGCGACTATTTCATTCAGTATCCAGATCAGGTCGATCGTTACCTTCACCGTAATGATCGATACGTATTCTTTACCCAATACGATTCAAGCAACTGGCCGGCGGGATCACTGGGTTTCGCGGTGACGCCTATGCGGTCACTTGCCACAGATAAAAGTGTTTTTCCGCGTGCGTGCGTGACCTTGGTTGCCACGCAAATGCCTGATAAAGGTGGAGCAATCCGGCCATTTCGTCATTTTATGCTGGATCAGGACACAGGTGGCGCCATCCGTGCAGCCGGTCGGGCAGATTTATACATGGGAGTCGGTCCACTTGCCAAACGTTATGCAGGTCGTCAATACGCGGAAGGTCGACTGTATTACTTGATACTCAAGCCACAAGCGGTTAACCGTTGGTTGCAGAAGATGAAGGTATGGCCATCCAATACGGTGGCAAGTGGGAGCCGGTGAGTGTGGCCCCATTGATCAACCGACTGAAAAACACCTTTTACCAATCAGCATATCCATAATTTGACCCAAAGAGGATTTGATCGTGAACAAGGAGGAACTGCCCCTGCCAGCCCTGTTTGTTGCTTTGGATGTGGGGAGACTGCTGTCGTAGATTGATATTTGCGACGGGAACCTTACGGTTTCTGATTTGTCTGTTAAAATTCACAGTCATGCAGCCATTGGTGATTACGGTCGACGGCCCTGCCGGGGTTGGCAAATCGACGGTGGCGCATCTGGTCGCCAAGCGACTCAATATCGCATTTTTGGATACCGGTGCGATGTACCGAGGTATTGCTGTACTGTGTTTGGAAGCTGGTGTTGATCCCAAGCGTGATCCTCATGAGGTTGCCCGTCTTGCAGAACAAGCCCACATACGGTTTGACTGGCAGGCTGATCCACCGGGGTTGATTGTGGCCGACGGTGAATCCCAACGCGATCTAACCGATTGCCTTCGTGATGACAACGTGACACAAACGGTGAGCCAGATTGCTGCCATCGCCATGGTCCGCAAGGTTCTCGTGGAAGCCCAGCGTCAGATTGCAACGGACCGTTTACACCTTGTGACGGAGGGCCGTGATCAGGGATCTGTTGTGTTTCCTGATGCACCGCTCAAGTTTTTTTTGGATGCTGATCCTGCCAAGCGTTCCCAGCGTCGTGCCAAGCAACTCCGCGGCGCAGGGGCGTATGTCGATGAAAGCGAAATTCTCGACAGTATCAGGAGCAGGGACTACCGAGATTCACATCGAACGGATGGTCCGCTCATGTGCGCTCCAGATGCGATACGTATTGATACCTCTACAATCAAGCAGGAAATCGTGGTCGATTTAATCGTAAAACAAGTCCAACAATACATAGATAGCCAATATGGCGATCATGGCGTTTGGAAGGGTGCGGACTAATGCTCTCTGCGCTTCGCGCTCGTCAGCCCGGCCAGCCTTTGCTGCGTGTACTATGGTGGTATTTCCTTCACCTTTTATGTGTGTTTACAGTTGGTCTTCGTTATCAATATCGTGCAACTGGAGCACACCATATTCCTCCGACTGGCGCGGTGCTTTTTGTGTGTAATCATCAATCCTTTCTGGATCCAATTCTAGTGGGCTTAAGCGGACACCGCCGTCAGTTTTATGCGATGGCTCGTGCGACATTGTTTCGCAATCCGTTTTTCGCTTTTCTGATCCGATCACTTAACGCGATTCCTGTGAAGCAGGGTGTCGGAGATACGTCGGCGATGCGTATGTGTATTGAGGTGCTCAAGGGGGGACATGCCTTGCTGGTCTTTCCGGAAGGTGAGCGGACCACTGACGGATGTACCCATGCTTTTTCTCCAGGCACGATGTTATTAATCAAGCGTACACGCCCACAGATTGTGCCGGTTGCGATCGAAGGCGCTTACAACGCATGGCCGCGTTTTCAACGCCGACCTCGGCTAAGAGGCCGTATTCATGTGCGATTTGGCAAGGCACTGGACGCCAGCCTACTGGTCAATATGGGGCCTGCGGCAGCCCTCAAGCACTTGGAGAATGACATTGAGACCATGAGGCGGCAAATGGCAGCTGATCTTAAGTAAGTGAAACCAAGGGTTTGGTTTGTATAATTTGGGCGTATATCGCCGGTGTTGGCTTAACTGCATTTATCCCCCTCGGTGAGGCATTCGGCAGCAGGAACATCCGGAGTCAAAACATGCAGACACTTTTGATTGCCGCAGGAGCAGGGATCGCATTCATTATCGCATATTGCACCTACGGTCGATGGCTGGGGAACAAGGTATTCAACCTGGCTGCGGATGTCGTGTGTCCTTCCGAGCGTCTTCGGGATGACAAGGACTACATTCCAACATCCAAGCCCATTGTTTTCGGTCATCATTTTACGAGCATTGCCGGGACAGGACCGATTGTGGGGCCAGCAATTGCGGTAATGTGGGGTTGGTTGCCTGCCCTGCTTTGGGTTGTATTCGGTTCAATTTTCATCGGTGCGGTTCACGACTTCGGTGCCCTGGTGGTTTCGCTTCGCAATAATGGCCAGACGGTAGGTGATGTGGCAGGTCGTGTTTTGAACAAACGGGTGCGGCTGCTCTTTTTGTTCGTTCTCCTCATGGCATTGACAATTGTATTGGCCATATTTGGCTTGGTGATTGCGGCTGTTTTCAAGAAATATCCTGCTGCGATCTTCCCCTGTCTTATTCAGATACCAATCGCGGTCACGATAGGTATGTATCTGTACCGCAAAGGTGTCAAGCTGTTTTTCCCATCTATTGCTGCTCTGATGGCGATGTACGTGGCAGTGATCTACGGTGACCAAGGATTGCTCGGAGACCTCAATGGGTGGATGAAATCCTGGTCTATCATGACATGGGTCATTGTGTTGTTGGTTTATTCTTATGTTGCATCAGTGCTACCTGTTTGGACACTGCTTCAGCCGCGTGATTACATTAATAGCCTGCAGTTATTAACGGCATTGGCCTTGATCGTGGTCGGCATGGCCTGGGCAGCGGTTGCAGGCGGTGTCCCGCCAGTTGAGGGCGCGGCCGCCCCAAAGCTTGAGATTGTGGCGCCGATGTGGAATTTCACGCCCGAAGCGGCGCCGATGATCTTTCCTTTTCTGTTTATTACGATCGCCTGTGGTGCGATCAGTGGGTTTCATTGTCTTGTGAGTAGTGGAACAAGCAGTAAGCAGCTCACAAAGGAACCTGATGCCAGGTTTGTCGGTTTCGGAGGAATGTTGACAGAAGGATTTCTCGCCACGTTGGTTATTCTTGCGTGTGTTGCCGGCTTGGGGCTGGGGATTTCCGGAACGGAAGGAGAGGTGCTCTTAGGCGAGGACGCTTGGGCATCTCGCTATAGCTCATGGACAGCGGCCAGTGGTTTGGCGGCGAAGGTTGGAGCTTTCGTCGATGGCGCAGCGAATTTCCTCAAGGCAATTGGATTACCGGCGGAAGTCGCCATTGCATTAATGGGGGTGTTGGTTGCTTCATTTGCGGGGACAACACTCGATACGGCTTGTCGATTACAGCGTTATGTCGTGCAGGAATTGGCGGCAACCTTCCTGGGAGGACCTGATGCGGTGGACGGTTCGGGGCGTGCCAGCCGGAAGTTATTTACAACTCAAAAAGGCCAGATCACAGGCAATCCCCTGACATGGTTGCGCAATAAGCACGGAGCGACAATTTTCGCAATTGTTATTGCAGGCCTTATGGCGGCAACACCGGCTGCGCCGGGGAAGCCGGCAGGTACCGGAGGGCTCATCTTGTGGCCCATGTTCGGTGCAACGAACCAGTTGCTAGGCGGCCTTTCATTTCTTGTGATTTCATTCTATTTATGGCGTCGCCAGAAGCCCGTATTTTTTGTTGTTCCGCCGCTTATATTTATGCTCATCATGCCGGCTTGGGCGATGTATTGGCAGTTGTTTGAGCAGGGTGTTGGGATGGAAACGAGTTGGTTGGCAGCATCAAGTCCCAATTGGGTTTTGATCATCATTGCAATTGCAACTTTGGCGTTTGAACTGTGGATTATTATCGAAGCCCTGTTGCTCATACCAAAAGTACGGGGTGTATTAGAGCCAGAGGTCACTTCGGTGGTTGCAGAATCATCACAGTAGGGAATGATCATGAAGCGAATGTTTTTTGTATTAGGGCTACTCGTTCTACCGCAATTGGGTGGCTGTGCGTTAGTTCGTTTTCCAAAACGGGTCGAGCCACCGGTGGTTGACGTGATGCGGGTGGTCCTGGCTGAACAAAGCGAGGAAGGCGTGGTTGTCCATGCAATGATCCGGGTACAGAACCCTAATGATGTGCCCTTGCCGTTGGTCGCCAGTGAGTATACGGTGTTATTAGACCCCAACTACAGTTTTACTTTTGACGACAAGCCACAACAGATGCTGCCAGCAAAGGGAATTCAGGAACTTCGATTGTCGGCTGCATTTGCCACCAAGGGGCAGGCGGTGGCTGGGGCCACCTATCATATTCGAGGCTTGGTGCGCTATGAACTACCGGGACAAATACGCCGGATCCTCACTGATTCAGGAATTTCATTGCCAGCAGTAGTATATTCATCAACAGGGCAGTTGGCGCCGTAGTGCATCTACTGTAGCACCGGACCAGCTGCGTCAGAATTTTATAACATTCCACAACGCATCCTCGACACTGCCATGCATCACGTATTCGACGAGCGCCGATATTTAATCCCCTTCCGTGCCGCCTTATTGCCGCAGATTTTCACGGAAGTGTTGGTGATCGGCCAGGGGGTCGCCGGCCAGTGTGCAGCTTTAGCCGCGGCTGCAAATAGCGAGGTCATTGTCGCGGCCAAGGGAAAACTGCGCGGGTCAAATACTTACTGGGCGCAAGGTGGAATTTCTGCAGTGCTGGATCCTGAAGATTCATTTGAATCTCATATTCAGGACACATTGGATGCGGGTGCAGATTTGTGTGATCCACAGGCTGTTAAGACGGTTGTGGAAGCAGCACCATCCTGCATTCAAGAATTGGTTGACCGGGGCATGCAGTTCGACCTTGCGACTGCAGACGGTGGATCAACGTTGGCTTTGGGCCGTGAAGGGGCGCATACCAACTCGCGTATTGTCCACGCCGATGGCGATGCCACGGGTCGGGTACTGGCCACCACTCTTCGCCGTCTAGTTGAGGCAAATGAAAGGATTCGTCTATTTGAAAATTGCTTCGTGTTGGATCTTATTACGGTCGATGGTCAGCCACCTCGTTGTGTCGGCGCTATTACCCATCACCCTATATATGGCCTGCAGGTTATTTGGGCATCGGCCACGATCTTAGCCAGTGGTGGGTTGGGTCAGGTATATCGAGAATCAACGAATGCTGCGGATGCAACGGGCGATGGCTTTGCGGTGGCTTACCGGGCGGGGGCGAAATTGGCAGACATGGCATTCATTCAGTTTCATCCAACGACACTCTATATAGCTGGTGCATCGCGGTCATTGATAACCGAGGCAGTCCGTGGTGAAGGGGGACTTCTGGTGGATCGTAATGGCTACCGGTTTATGCCTGATTACCATGATCAGGCTGAATTGGCTCCACGTGATGTGGTTTCCCGTGCAATTTTGACGCAGCTTCGCAAGACGGGTCATACACAGGTCTATCTTGACTGCAGTCCAATTACAGCACCAAAATTCAAAGAGCGATTTCCGGGTATTTCAGCGGTTCTAAAAGACTTTGATATTGAGCCGGGGGTTGACCCGATTCCCATCCAACCTGCGGCTCATTATATGATTGGTGGCGTGTTAACAGATCAATTTGGTCGAACCAATGTGGAAGGGCTATATGCATGCGGGGAGGTTGCATGTACCCGGTTACACGGTGCAAATCGACTGGCAAGCAATAGTTTGCTTGAAGGTCTGGTGTTTGGTCAGATTTGTGGTCACTGCAGCTTGGAGATGCTCGAATCATCCGAGAGTCGTGTGCCGATCAAAATTGTCTCAGACATTCCATCATCAGATCGCTCTGAATTGGATATTTCAGATGTGCGATCCAGTTTGAGGTCGGTGATGTGGCGGCATGTTGGCATCGAGCGTGACGGTGACCGGCTTGTTGAGGTCGAGGAGATGTTTGATTTTTGGGCACGGTACACACTAGACAAGATCTTTGACGATCATGATGGTTGGCAGGTGCAGAACATGCTGCTCGTCGGTGCTATGGTCACACGTGCCGCCCAGTGGAGATGCGAGAGTCGTGGTACGCATTACCGCCTGGACCATCCGGCACCTACTGATGAGTACCGGGTACACGATGTGTGGCAGTTTGGTGAGGTTGAGCCATCAACCATGACAGTGGACCAACCTGTTGAAGTTGATATTTGAAATGTCCATACCCGCATTCCAATTAATTCAAGGCGCTTACATTGCTGATACTGCAAGGGTTTTCGGTGATGTGACGTTGGCGGATGATGTGAACATCTGGTTTGGCGTGTCAATTCGCGGCGATGTTGCTGCGATCAGTATTGGTACGGGTACCAACGTTCAGGATAATGCTGTTATCCATTGTGACTATGATGTAGACAATGTAATCGGCAGCCATGTGATCATCGGCCATAGCGCACTACTGCACGGTAGAGGGGTTGGTGGTGGTACATTGGTCGGAATGCAGGCTACTTTGTTATCTGGAACCCGTGTTGGAAAAGGTTGTTTAATTGCGGCTGGGGCACTTTTACCGCCGGGTATGCAGGTGCCTGACCACTCGGTGGTCATGGGTATGCCAGGTAAAATCGTGCGCCAAACCACTGAACAAGAGAAGGAATCAATGGCTTACGGTAGTGGCCGTTACTTAGAACTGGCGAAACTGTACTGCGAGCAGCCCGCAGATCCTCGTGTACATCGTTGGGGTGTTTAGGTCGAGCAAGTTGGATCTATTGGTTCAACCTGTTCATTACCATTTGAAAATCAATGTACTTATTCCCTGCGATAGATTTGCGAAATGGCCAGGTGGTTCGTCTCCAACAAGGAGACTTCGACCGTCAGACGACCTACGATCGTGATCCTGTTGAGCAGGCTGAAGTGTTCGCCCAAGCAGGCGTCACTTGGCTGCATCTTGTCGATCTTGATGGCGCCAAGTCAGGCCAAATGAATCATGTTCCCATTATCGAGAAAATCTGTGCATTAGGTCAGTTGAAGGTTGAAGTTGGGGGCGGTGTACGAAATGAGGCGGTCATTGACCGCCTCATTTCTGCAGGTGTTGATCGTGTGATCTTAGGAACGGCAGCTTTGACCCAATGGGACTGGTTTGAGTCATTAATGGACCATGATAAATACCGGGATCACCTTGTGTTGGGGCTTGATGCCCGAAACCAGCAAGTAGCCATTGGTGGTTGGCAGAACGAATTGGATGTTTCTACCGTTCAGATTGCCCAACGTGTCAGTGATTGGCCCTTGGCCGCAATTGAATACACGGATATTACCGCTGACGGCATGTTGCGGGGGCCAAATTTAGAGGCGACACGGCAACTTGCTGAATCAACCAACGTTCCAGTGATCGCATCAGGCGGTGTGGGGAGTTTGGACGATCTGCGGGCGTTACGTGAATTACCGATTGCGGGCGCGATCATCGGGCGAGCAATTTACGATGGCACGTTCACAATTAGTGAAGCGATTGCCGCCTTCGAGTAGTTTCAGGGGGGATCCAGGTGGAGTCTGGGGAGCTGAGACCCAGTCAATCACTTGATTGCCATGACGGAGAATTTACACTTGAATAGGCGACACGGTTTAACTGATTGATGTGATGATTCTAATGATGAACGATGATTTACCGCGGTCTTCTGGCCCTGTTGATCCAAATAGGACTGATCAGCAGGCGGCAGATGTTGGTTTGGCATCGGACGATGGGACGGTGACTACCAAACCATCACGAGCCCGAGAGGTCGCCCAGTTGGTGATTATCCCAGCAGTGATTGTAGTGATTGCTATTGGACTTGGTTCCCTATTTGCGAAGGTGGTGAGTGGACGCCAGACAATTGCAAGTCAACTGGCAATCCTCGAACGCAGTGGCGGGGTGTCGAAAGATCGTTGGTGGGCTGCGTACACCTTGGCGACGATGATCCCATCGGTTGATGATTTGAAGATGCGGGCTGATATTAGCAAAGATCTAGTCCGGGTTCTTAATCAGGTTGATCCGGGTGAAGGTGGCAAGGTTCATCAGTTTCTGATTCTGGCACTAGGGCAACTCGGTCAGCGACCACATCTTGATGCCATATTGAGCCATGCTGGATCTTCCTATGTTCGAGTACGTCTCGGGGTGGCACAAGCTTTGCGCCACTGGCCCGATCATGACCGTAAATTCTTACGACGGGGGCTTGGCGCACTGACTAACCTTTTGATCGACGAGAATCCACAGATTAGTGGAGTGGCGGCTTTGACCCTTGGACTCGTTGCCAGACCAGAGGATACAGATGTGGTGAAAGCTCTTCAGCAAGCGATGGATAATACGAATGCGGCATACCGCGAGGCAGTCTGGAACTCTGCGGTTGCACTTGCCAAATTTGGCGATCAGCGGGGTAGCCAGTTGGTCAGTGAACTGCTTTTAAGTCGAAAATCTCTTGTTGAACTCCCATCAGACTATCAATCTCCAGGCAGGTTCATGTCGACGGCAGAGCAAGATCGGGTGATCTTGTCCACGCTCGCCCACGCCAGGGACATGTCCGATGAGTTGGTCTGGGCGAGGATCCGGCAGATTGCCGATAGTGAACCAAATAAACTTTTACGGGCAACGGCACGGAATCTCCTTTTGGAACGTGAGGATTCTGACGCCGATGCTAAAGGTACGGTATCCGGGGAGGGCGACAATGGGGCAGGTAGTCAGTGAACACATCTGATCTATTATTAACTAGAATATAAGACTCTCCTGCATAATCAGGGGACTCGTATCGTAAAGTACACAGGGACTTCATTGACCATGGCAGAAACTCACGAAGAAGTCGTGAAAGTCTGGATTGCACCGGGTTGCATCGTATGTGATTCGTGCGAAACGGACTGTCCTGACGTTTTTGAGGTGCAAGAAGAGACCTGTATTATCCGTCCCGATGCGCAGAGTGAGAATTTCACGAAGCCACTGACACCGTCGATCAAGGTGGCGGCCGAAGGTTGTCCTGTCGACGTCATTAAGTTTGAAACAGTTCAAGTTGACGGCCCAGAACCATGGGTGGGTCAAGAGGAAGAGGCGGCGGCTGCAACTGTAGGCGCCGCTTTGGATGCAGGTCCAGCGGTTGCGATTTCTCAGGGGCCACCTGATCCGAAGTGGGCCAGCTTGCTGACTGCAGCCCAGATCAGCCATCGTGGCAGAAGCGATCTTCCGGCTGAACGAACGGCAGCCGTTCCAGTTGAAGCGATTGCCGAAGCATTGCCGCGCAATGCGCCACCGGATGCTGCAGCTGCGGCCATGGTGGGTAGCGGTTATGTACGCCCTGGAATAAGTGTGGCTGAACGCATTCGGGTGCAGGGTGAGGGTGTAACGCGTCGTGAAGTTAGTGTCCTCGGAGGTGTGAGTGTAGTGGTGCTGGCTGCATGGGGAGCATTGGGTGGTGTATTTGCAACATGCCTGGGAGCTCTCCAGTCATTTATGGTTCCCAAGGTCACCAAGGAACCGCCAAGCATTTTTCGCGCTGGCCGGGTCACCGATTATCCGGAAGTTGGAGTCTATATGCAGTACAAGGGAAGTCAGGGTGTGTGGCTGGCCCGGTTGGCCGAAGGAAAACTGGTCGCAATAAGCACGACCTGTACCCATCTTGGCTGTATTCCCAATTGGCTACCAGGCGATCAAAAGTTCAAATGCCCCTGCCATGGCTCAGGTTTTGACGCCAAGGGGATGAACTTTGAGGGTCCGGCGCCCAGGCCGCTTGAACGGCACAAGATCTACTTTAGCGGCCAGTTTGTAGTGGTAGATAAGTCCAAAAAGTACCGTCAAGAGCTCGGCCAGTGGTCTTCGCCTGAATCTTTCATCGAGGTCTGATCCACCATCGCTTGCTAGCCGGTTAAAAAAGCGAACAATGCAGGCCCACGAAATGGCTAAGTAAGCCCCCGGACAGGGACACTGGCGAAACCAGTTAAAACGGATTGGCATCGCATGCTGACCACAGCATTAAATTACATCCGCTCCACGCAGGTCTGGAGTTCTATTTTCCGTCACGGCATTCCACGTGATCGACGCACACGCGTCATGGCGGTCATGTCGAACGTCTTTCTGCATTTACATCCAGTGGCGGTGCGCAAAAGTGGTATTCGGCTTTCATTCACCTGGTGTATGGGTGGCCTAACATTCTTTCTGTTTCTTGCTGAAACGATCAGCGGTATTCTATTGATGTTCTATTACAGACCGGTTATTGAATACGCCTATGCTGATATACAGGGTTTGCGGGCTCATGTGACACTTGGTGTATTGCGCGAGATTCATCGTTGGGGTGCTCATGCAATGATCATTTCCATCTGGCTGCATATGATGCGTGTATTTCTGACTGGTTCTTATAAACCACCACGCGAGTTTAACTGGGGTGTTGGTGTGATTCTGTTGGTTCTAACAATGCTCTTGTCATTTACCGGCTATCTTCTGCCGTGGGACCAATTGGCGATCTGGGCCATTACCGTTGGATCAAACATGGGCAAGGCCACACCGATTTTCGGTATGCAGGGCCCCTTTAGCGACGTGTTGGCGTTTCGTGAAGGTGTGCCCATGGTTACTACCAAATCAGATGCCGCGTTCCTGTTACTTGCCGGAACGAAGGTGGGCGCACCAGCGCTCATGCGTTTCTATGTACTGCACTGTATTGCGCTGCCTGTGGTCGCCGGGGTATTGATTGCGATTCATTTCTGGCGGATTCGCAAGGATGGCGGTATCAGTGGTCCAATGTAAGTTGTTTTGACTTCGAATGAATTAGAACCTGTACTAAATTATTCAATGTTCACCAATCCTTTTCTACTAGCCGCTGGTCGTGATCCATTCGTTGAGTTGCCACAACTCGAAGGGGTCAAGCAATTTGTCAACCATTGGAGTCCACCTCAGTTCAGCCTGCCGTTTATTGTGCTGGTGTTTATCGTTCTGTTGCTTACATACAAAAAGTGGACCAAACCGCTTGTCGCATTAGCATTGTTGGTCGTCTTCGTAGCAGTCTATTTTGGGGCGATGTTGATCGATTACAATTACTACGAGATTCTCAAGAAAGCCGACAATGTTCCAATCACGATCATGCTCCTGGGCTGCGGTGTTTTCCTATGGACAGCCTTTCGCCAGGCAGCACAGAATGATGCCCGTTTAGAAGCGGGCAAGCCATTGATTGATGAGGAGCGGGATGACAAAGTACTTGTCTGGCCGGACCTGGTTTATACGGAGTTGATCTGTCTGGTTTTGGCATCAGCTGTTTTGGTCATCTGGGCGGTTGTGTTACCAGCGCCTCTGGAAAGTCCTGCAAACCCTGCCGGGCCTCCCAATCCCTCCAAGGCACCGTGGTATTTCCTGGGTTTGCAGGAGATGTTGGTTTACTTCGATCCATGGATGGCAGGTGTGATCTTACCGGTGATGGTCATCACCGGACTGATTGCCATGCCCTATTTTGATACTAACCCGAAGGGTAATGGATACTTCACTTTCCGTGAACGACCCTTTGCCATCTCGGTCTGGTTATTTGGATTTCTGATTCTTTGGGTTGTGTTGATTGTATTTGGCGTGTTTTTACGTGGTCCCAACTGGAATTTCTTCGGCCCATTTGCCTATTGGGATGCCAATATGCAAGTGCCATTAACCAATGTCATGATGAGCGACTACTTTTGGAATCCCAAAGATTTGCTTGGCTTTGGCTGGAGTCGCGCGTTACCAAAGAATCCCTTCATTCGCGAGATTTCGGGTATTGTCTTTACGGCCGCTTGGGTTTTTATCCTGCCGCCTTTACTCGCACGGACGGTTATGAGAAAAATGTGCGTGCAAATGGGAACGTTCCGTTTCTATGTGATGGCTTTTCATTTGGTCATCATGGCTATGTTGCCGCTGAAAATGGCGCTACGGTGGCTATTGACTCTCAAATATTTCATTTATCTGCCCGAATACAATCTGAATCTTTAGCGGCTTGATGAGCCGTACTAAATCCGTCAATTCCAGGCTATGCGCGCCGCCATGGTTCACGCCAGTTTGTGGTTTCATTGTCATGTGGATTAAATCGGTCAATGCATGGGTTGTTAGGGCGTGACCGCAAGATAAGGTTGTATCCGGTTGAATTATCCTCGGTTAAATTGTAATGCGATGGGATGATACATCTGAAGCTTTGGGCCGCCGCCACGATTAGGTTGGTTCTGGGTAAATATCCAACACCCATAAAATAACATTAATGGCCACACTGTGGGGTATATAACCAGATGGTGTTGCCATGTTTTGCGTTCTAAACAGAAAGGATTTTGTGATATATCTGCGCGTCAACGGAAGTTTAGGATACGCTTGTAAGCAACTTTGTTACACTTTCAGGCATGCTTGCCCAAGTACATAGTTTTGTGCTTAAGGGGATAGAGTCAATTTCCTGCGAGGTCGAAATTGATGTGGCAGACCGTGGCTTGGCCAAGACGACAATTGTTGGGTTGCCTGATATGGCTGTTAAAGAGTCGATCGAGCGTGTGCGGTCGGCAATCGTAAATTCGGGATATTCCTTCCCCATGACACGCATGCTGGTGAATCTGGCACCAGAAAATATCTTCAAGGAAGGTCCTGATTTTTGTCTGCCTATTGCTATCGGGTTGCTTTTGGCCGAGCAAGTGATTTAGACCCAGCGACATAAGCATTTACTTTTCGTCGGGGAACTTGCACTTGATGGTCGGCTGCGACCCATCAATGGTGTGATCAACTTAGCGCTTCTGGCGAAACAAATTAGCATGAAAGGCGTTGTGGTTCCTGTGGATAACGCCAGTTAAGCATCAGTGGTGGGAGATGTCGAGGTCTATCCGGCTGACAGCTTGGCCAGCATGACGGGTTTTTTGAATGAGCAATTTCAGATTGATCCGTATCCATCGATTGATGTGCAGTCTGTATTAACCACGCAAAAACCGGAGGTTGATTTTTCTGATGTACGGGGCCAGGAAGC
This sequence comes from Phycisphaerae bacterium, assembly GCA_963579995.1. Taxonomy (GTDB): domain Bacteria; phylum Planctomycetota; class Phycisphaerae; order Phycisphaerales; family Phycisphaeraceae; genus UBA6626. The sequence goes on along the minus strand of CAUZIY010000024.1, from coordinate 8,336 downwards.
AATTAAGCGTGCAATGATGATTGCTGCAGCAGGTGCACACAATATTTTAATGATCGGTCCTGCCGGAACAGGCAAGACGCTAATGAGCAAGGATTTGCCCGGTATTCTTCCTCCCATGACACGCGAGGAATCGCTGGAAGTGACACGGATCTATTCAATCATTGGTCAGATTCCGCGCGGACAACCATTGATGACCATGCGCCCGGTGCGAACACCTCACCACACGGCTAGCAGTGTGGCCATGATTGGAGGTGGAACGGTACCGCGTCCTGGGGAGGTTAGTTTGGCTCATCATGGCGTGTTGTTTATGGATGAGATGCCGGAATTTTCACGTACGGCGCTGGAAACGTTACGTCAGCCATTAGAAGATGGCACAGTAACCATTGCTCGAACACGCAGATCACTTGAATTTTCCTCACAATTTATGCTCATGGCGGCAATGAACCCAACGCCCAAGGGTGATAGCCCCACTGATGAGATAAGCCGGCGCCAAATGGAGCGTTATTTGTCAAAGATCAGCGGGCCATTAATTGACCGTATTTATATTCATGTCGAGGTGCCTGCCGTGCCATTTGGTCAACTTGACAGTGCTCAACGTGGGACTGATTCGAAAACCATGTGGCAGCAGGTGGTCGCAGCTCGACAGATTCAATTAAAGCGTAACGGAAGTCCAACCAAGACGAACAGTACCTTGTCATCCCGCGATCTTGATGAATTTGTTCAGGTGGATGCTGAAGGCAGACTTCTGATGAAGCAGGCGATGACCGAGTTGGGGCTTAGCTCGCGTGCCTATGATAAAATTCGTCGTGTAGCCTGCACAATTGCGGATTTAGAAGACTGTATGGATGTGGGTGTACAGCATGTGGCTGAGGCCATTCAGTATCGCCTGCTTGACCGGCATTTGTAGTGTTATGCATGAAGAAAACATCAAAGCAGGACGAATTACAAAGTCGATGACCTTTAGTCAGAAAGTATGGGCGCTTACCGCGCGTGTGCCTCGCGGAAAGGTTACAACCTACGGAGAGATTGCACGAAAGTTGGGCTGCCGTGGTGCCAGGGCGGTGGGAAACGCGATGAACCGTAATCCATATGCTCCAGTTGTACCCTGCCACCGAGTCGTGGGTAGAGACGGAGCATTGACCGGATTCTCCGGTGGTTTAGCACGCAAGAACCGCCTGCTTCTTGCCGAAGGTGTTGTGCTAAAGGGTCAGCGAGTTGATATGAGCAAGTCGTTCATGCATCTCTAATTTCATGTAGATCTGTTTTGGCCCTGTTCATATCACCGCCATGCTTTTATCGATTGCATTTATGGTTTTTTCAAGTTCCTTTTTACTGTGAACAGCGCTGATGTACCACCTGCCATCATGAACGGTATGGATTCCATGATCCAGTAGCGCGGATTTGAATCCGAGATAGGTATCCTTATCCGCCTTCAGCGTTGCAGAGAAGGTTTGTGGTGTGGAGTCAAGGCCGAAATGAACACTGAATACGCTGCCAGCCCCACAGGTAATGACTTGTTGTTTGTGCCTTGTCGCTGCACTTTCTATTGCAGAACGAAGTGTTCGGCCGTACTCATGCATTCTTTCAAAGGTTCCCAGTTTCCGTAGGACACCAATCGTAGCGGTTGCTGCAGCGACACTAAGGCAATTGCCGTTATAAGTACCCATGTGAAGTGTGCGTCCATCACGCAGGCAGTCAAATATTTCCGCCCGTCCAGCAACTGCGCCCATAGGGAATCCACCAGCGATGGCTTTGGCATAGATTGTCAGGTCAGGATTTAATTGAAAGTATTCGCGTGCACCACCTAGAGCCAATCGGAATCCTGTAATCACCTCATCAAAGATACTGATCGCCCCATGTTTATGACATAGATCTATCAAGGATTGCAGGTAACCATCCTGGGGTTCGCAACATCCTCCGTTTGCCAATAATGGTTCAGTGATCACGCAAGCAATCTGTCCTTCATATCGCTCAAATAGTTTTTTTACGACCGCAATATCATTCCATGGGAGAATCAGTGTGTCGGCAAATTCGGTGGTGGGTTGGCCACCACATACGGATGCGGCTTGGCCACTGGTGGGGTCCTGATCATTGGGTGCAACAAGGATATTGTTGAACCAACCGTGATAATGGCCGGTAAATCGTAAGACTTTATCACGACCAGTGGTGGCCCGGGCGATACGGACTGCGGCCTGTGCAGCTTCGCTTCCAGTATTTGAAAGAATAACCTGTTCAACACCCGGAAGGATTTCAACCAGCAGTTCGCACAAGTTAATCTCTGCCTCATGTTGTGCGCCGTATGTATAGCCTTTGGTCAATTGTTTACTGATGGCTTCGTTAAGGGTTGGGTGGTTGGATCCCAGAATCAGCGGTCCCCAGGCCAAGGTGTAATCAATTAACTCATGGCCATCGACATCGTAGTAGTAGGGGCCGTTGGCATGATCAAAGTACAGTGGTACGGGTGTGACATGTCGGCGTAGTCCGCTTGAGACACCCTGCGCTAGCGTTTTGCATGCACGGTCGTAGAGGGCGGATGACTGGTTGGCTTGAAACATGGTTGGGTCCTTTTTGATCGTGGCCCAGCAATCTGGCCCACCATCCTGCGAACCACAACGATATGCCAGTGAAAGTGTCTCGGATACCCCCATTAACAGGTGGGTTCAAAGCGTTGATACAGACCGTAATTAATGGCTGAACTGCCATTCTGGCGGTCTGGCGGGATCGGTCATTTGTATAAACCTTTTAAATAAAGTATCTTACGATAACTATTGTCGGCGCGCCATTTGCTTGATGGATAGTGGTATGAGTGTGAAGTATCAAGATTACTACGAAGCCTTGGGGGTGACGCGGTCAGCTTCTACCGATGAAATCCAACGTGCTTATCGCGGATTGGCGCGTAAGTATCATCCAGATGTGAATAAAGCAGACGACGCAGCAGAGAAGTTTAACCGGATCGGCGAAGCTTACGAAGTTCTCAAGGATGCAGATAAACGCAAGCAATATGACACGCTTGGTCCAAATTGGAATGCTGGACAGGATTTTCGGGCACCCCCGGGATTTGAGGATTTTCAGTTCACGTTTCGTGGCAAGGGTACCGGTAACAGTGGTTTTAGTTTTAGCCCTGGTGGTTTCAGCGATTTCTTTGAGATGATGTCTGGGCAGGGGTCGCATTATGGCGACCCTAATGGAAGCGGTCCTGTTAGTGGATCGCCATTTTCCGGAGCGCGGCCGAAGGCTGGCGCGGCAGATATGCAGAGTTTTCTGTCGGTAACTATTCGTGAAGCGTTAACGGGGGTTATAAAACAGATCTCGGTACAGCGTGACACCGGTGCTCAGAAGCAAACACCGCTAGAGGTAAAGATCCCTGCGGGGGTAACTCATGGCTCAAAGATAAGGCTTCGTGGTCAAGGTCGTAATGGTGGTGATCTGATTTTAACTATTCAGATTACACCGAATTCAGATTTTGAGGTTGATGGTCATGATGTGACAACTGAACTGCGTCTTTCTCCCTGGGAAGCCGCTCTGGGGACAACCGTTGCAGTGGCAACGCTTGAAGATTACGTTGAGTTGAATATTCCACCTGGAACGATCAGTGGGAGCCGACTTCGATTAAGGGGTAGAGGGTTGCCGAAGAGCCAGGACCCTCATCGTGGTGATTTGTTTGTCCGTATTCAGATTGTGGTTCCCAAGAAACTTACTGCCACAGAGCGAAAGATTTATGAGAAGATGAAAGAAGAATCAAAGTTTAACCCTCGCGATGCAAAGCGTAAATGAGGTGGGACTATGGATCCAAATCGACTGACACAAAAAACGCAAGAATCATTAGCAGATGCACACTCACAGGCCATCCAATATGGCCATAGTGAAGTAGATGTAGAGCATTTACTGGTTGCGCTTTGCCGCCAGCAAGATGGGCTTATTCCGCGTCTTTTCGAACGTATGAAACGGCCGGCTGACGTGGTCATTGCGGAACTGGAACGTGAACTTGCTCAACGACCAAGTGTAAGTGGTTCAACTACTCCGGGTGTTGAGTTTGGAAAGATCTATATCAAACAGCGGCTTGGCCAGTTGTTTGGTGTTGCGGAAACGCATGCCAAGCATTTAAAAGATCAGTACATTTCTGTGGAACATCTCGTACTGGCAATGATCGAGGAAGGGGAGAATGGGGCTGCCGGCAAGATCCTGACCAGCTTGGGTATTACGCGTGATGTTTTTTTGGCTGTGCTCAGTGAAGTACGTGGTAACCAGCGGGTGCAGAGCCTTGATCCGGAAGGGATATATGAAGCCCTGGACCGATATGGCCGTGAATTGGTGCAAGAGGCTCGTAGCGGGGAAATGGACCCAGTGATTGGGCGGGATGACGAAATCCGGCAAGCAATACGTATCCTTTCACGAAAAACGAAGAACAACCCCGTTCTCATTGGAGAGCCTGGCGTCGGAAAGACGGCGATTGTTGAAGGTCTTGCGCAGCGGATTGTTCGCGGTGATGTTCCCGAGGGTTTAAAGGACAAGCAGATATTTTCTTTGGATATTGGTTCGCTTCTTGCTGGTGCCAAGTTCCGAGGTGAGTTTGAAGAGCGACTCAAGGCTGTGCTTGCCGAGATCAAGCAATCGGAAGGGCGTATTCTTCTTTTTATTGATGAATTACACACGATTGTTGGGGCCGGTAAATCCGAAGGATCTATCGATGCAGGTAACATGCTTAAACCGATGTTGGCGCGTGGTGAGTTGCACTGCATTGGTGCGACGACACTTAATGAGCATCGACAATATATTGAAAAGGACGCAGCGCTTGAACGCCGCTTTCAGCCTGTGTTGGTTGAGCCTTCTACCGTGGAGGATTCAATTTCAATCCTCCGTGGATTACGACAGCGTTATGAGCTTCATCACGGCGTCAAGATCCAGGATGCGGCTTTAGTGACTGCGGCCGTCCTTTCGGACCGTTACATCTCGGACCGCTTTCTTCCTGACAAAGCCATCGATTTGGTGGATGAAGCCTGTGCTATGGTTCGTACAGAAATCGATTCAATGCCGGCTGAGTTAGATGAGGTTACTCGGCGTGTGATGCAGTTGGAGATTGAGGAAGCAGCTTTGAAGAAGGAAAATGATAAATCCAGCCAGCAACGACTTGACGACTTGCGCAAGGATCTTGCTGATTTGAAGAACAAGCGAGATGCGATGCGGGCCCAATGGGATGACGAAAAACAAGAGCTCCAAGTGGTTCAGGATATGCGCCAGAAGATCGAACAATACAGCCAGCAGATCGAGCAAGCAAAGCGTTCACACGACCTGGAACGTGCTGCGGAACTTAAGCACGGCAAGTTGCCTGAGGCATTGCGTGTATTAGAGAATCAAGAGGCAAAGTTGGCAGGCAAGAATGGGACCGGCCAGACGACGTTACTTCAAGAGTCTGTCGGTGACGAGCAGATATCTCAGATTGTTGCCAGCTGGACGGGTATCCCCGTGGCGCGTTTGGTTGAAGGTGAACGTGAGAAGCTACTCAAACTGGACGAAATCCTGCATCAGCGGGTCATCGGGCAAGATGAGGCGGTTAATCTGGTTGCGGATGCCGTTATTCGTGCTCGCAGTGGCATTAAAGATCCAAAGCGACCGATCGGTTCGTTTATTTTCCTGGGACCTACGGGTGTGGGTAAGACGGAGTTGGCCCGAGCGCTGGCCGAGTCATTATTCGATAGTGAAGATAATATCGTTCGTATCGATATGAGCGAATACATGGAAAAACATTCTGTTTCTCGATTGATTGGTGCACCACCCGGATATATTGGCTACGACCAAGGTGGCCAGTTGACCGAGGTGGTTCGGCGTAAGCCATATAGCGTGATTCTTTTTGATGAAATAGAGAAGGCCCATCACGAAGTATTTAATGTACTCCTTCAGATTCTTGATGATGGTCGGGTTACTGATGCGCAGGGGCGTACTGTGAATTTCAAAAATTGTGTGATCATTATGACCAGTAACATAGGTTCGCAATATCTTCTTGATGATGCAATGACCACAGGTGAACTAAGCGATCAATCACGTAACAGTGTATTAGCTGACCTGCGCAGCCATTTTCGTCCTGAGTTTCTCAACCGGGTTGATGATGTCGTTCTGTTTCGTCCTTTGACTTTGGATCAGATCAAACAAATTGTCGTACTGCAGGCAGAGCAGATTGCAGAGCGTCTTGGTGAGAAGGGTATTAAACTTGAGGTGACCGAGCAGGCAGTCAAACATATCGCCACCAGGGGCTTTGATCCGGTGTACGGAGCACGGCCTTTAAAACGTTACCTGCAACGCCAGGTTGAGACTCAAATCGGCCGCGCCATCCTAACTGGTGATGTGGCGGAGGGTTGCATCGTCATTGTGGACGTAAATGACGAAGATTTGTCGGTCACCATAAAACAAGGCCAGGCACAGCCGGTTGGTGCGTGAATCTAAATAGTACCTATTTTGACATGCGGGATCCCTGGGTGAATTACCTTTGACCTGCGTGTTATCGCTTTCATGACTAAGTCCAATAGGCTATACTCTGCACGTCATCTCAGGTGGAAGTCGCACGGATGCAAGTTAAGGCAGGCTCGGGGACAGGGCTATGGAGTTCTGTGACTGGGTTTAGTGGTTGGTGAACATTTCAGGCTTGTATCGTGCGGTATGAAAAATTACTTTGATCCGAATATTTCGCCAGTGTCTATACACGTTTATCAATACTCGTTGTTTTTTGCCATTGTGTTGATGTCCAAAGTTGTCTGTTTTCTAGGATTAGTCATTAGGTATCTTTCGGATACCGGTGATTCGGCATCGAATTTATTTAATCGGGAGGATAAAAACAGTCAGGTTTTTAATGTGTGGCCATTGGGAATTTACCGGTTCGCAACGTTATGAATCCTTACTCCACCTTTTTGGTGGCGATGGCAGGTGCTCGCCTACAGGGGCGTAGAAAGCGAAACGGTGCGGCTCTGGGATAGCCCTGGGAGATAAGCAAAGGGGAAGAAGCGGAGGAGAAGGAGGATGCGGAGAGGGCTATCATTGGCGGCCGATTATTCGGCCGCCTTTTTTTTTGCACCGGTTCCACCCAGGTCGTAACAACCCAATCGGATCATAGGTAAGGCCAGAGAGCAACTGTTTGCTCACTCGTGTAATGGCAGTAAATCGTATAGGCCCATAGTGATGCATTGGTGATGCCGTGTGTCCAAATGACAGGACCCAGTCCATGTCGTCTCGTGGCGCCCACCACCAAGCAATAGATGACACCACAGAGGAAGCAAGCCACCCAATCACGCGGATGATGGACACTGACAAACACGGCGGTTGAAGCTAATACGCCGAAGACACTAAGCCGGCCATATGAAGTTGAGTCAAACTGAGCACGAAATGCTGGCGGTTGGCTACCAATTTGTGAGCCCCATTTGGTTGTTACCAGCCAGTCTCCAATCATGGGCATGTCGTGTAGAGCTTGCAGCACGCCCACGCCGGTTGGTCGTGCGCGATGAAGACTTCGGAGAAGCAGGGAGCGATTGAACAGTTCCTCAAACATCGGTACTGCAATGGACATACCCAGTAGCCGCAGCACCATGGCAAGCCACCCGAAAACAGGTCCCATTTGATCTTCGTCAAAGAATGGTTTGGTGCCGATGTCCTGAAACCAGTCAGGGCGTATAGTGGTGATCCAGTCACCTATCGTCACCCACATCCATGCCACCCCTAGTCCAACAGGGACGGCTAGCCAATGGAAGCGAAAAGTGAGTTCAGGAAGGAGTTTTCGATATCGTACCATCAGACAAACAACCGCCACACATTGAATTGTATAGATAAACGGATAGCTGATAGGCCATTGGTCACTGATCAAACTAATAGCAAAAAGGAAGATCAGATACAGTGCCCATGGCGCAATTCGTGGCATCCAAGGAGAGGCCTCCATGGACGTATCAAGTTGGCGTAGATGTTCAGATGGTTGGGTCATGGTTCTGCAATCAGCCGTCGATCCGGGATTACGGGACTTTTTGGGTTTCCGAGAGGTACTCGGGAAGTAGAAGATCTGGGATACACTCTAATGTTAGTAGCCTTAGGCATCTACTCGATCGACGTTCCCTTGGGCTGTCTTTAACATTAGGATGGCTTGTGATGCTATGGAACCACCCGGCAAGCCTGCCCCCGCCCGAATTGATGAATGACTGCCAGGTCGCACGTACTCGGGCATCGGGCCCTGGTGGCCAGCGGCGAAACAAGGTTGAGACGGCCGTCCGAATCACGCATAGTCCAACCGGTTTGATGGCATCGGCCAGTGAACGCCGCAACCAGCATGAAAATCAGGAAATGGCGTTGTTCCGCTTACGGCT
>CAUZIY010000023.1:0-29516 GCA_963579995.1 Phycisphaerae bacterium | reverse complement strand
ATTTCCCAAGACCCAGACCGGGGCTGATTTGATGACACAAGCGCCTTCTCCGGTCGGGGATGATCAGCTCAAGGAACTTCAGTTGCGACCCGCATTGACTGTAAAGCTGGATTGATGCCCCACCCCGGGATCTGCTCCAATCTGTCATTTTGATCAAGAGCCCATCAATTGGGGCTTTTATTGAGGATTTCCTGGTCATTTCAGGTGCGGTGTTGCGATCGTCATGAATTGGCGACTGGTGGGATGAATGCTTGCCGTTGCGCATGAAAAGGCTTTGTTTGGGATGATGTTCCTGGCAAATTACTGTGCGGGGCTGTGGGCTGATCCGATGTGGTAGATCCGTCACAGGATCCTGCACGTGGCACTGGTGAACTTGCCGAAGGATTTGGTATCAGGCACTGCAGCCAGCCAGCCCAACACCCGTTACACTCTTGCTTGATGTGTGGAATTGCGGGCATTATGCATTTGGATGGACGGCCGGTCGACTCTTCGCGGTGTCAAGCGATGCTTGCTCATTTGCGACCACGGGGGCGAGATGCCGAGGGTATCCTTGAGGTCGGCTGCTGCACACTGGTACACGCACGGTTGAGTATTATCGACCTGTTGGGTGGTGAGCAGCCCATGCAGTTGGGTGATACGGATGCTGGGCCGGCCATGAGTGTTGTCTTTAACGGGATGATTTATAACCACCGGAAGCTACGCCTGCAGTTGGAGGCATGTGGCTATCAATTCAAGACAGACCATAGTGATACCGAAGTGCTGTTGCACGGTTATCACCATTGGGGCCGGGAACTTCCCGCCCACTTGGAAGGGCAGTTTGCATTTGCCATTTGGCATCACCAAAAAGGAGAGCTGTTTCTTTGTCGTGATCGGCTTGGCAAAAAGCCGTTGTACGTGCGGCGATCGCATAATGAAGTGGCCTTTGCCAGTTTGGTCGGGGCGTTAGAAACGGATTCCATTCACCAACCGGCTTTAATGGCATTTCTCAGGTACGGCTATACGTTTGAATCTACAATGATTGCGGGCATTGAACAGATTCCGGCGGCCCATTGGATGGTGGTGGATCGGCAGGGGCAGATAAAGGTCGAACGGTACTGGCAGGCGCCATCCCGCGATGTGGCGGCGATAGTCAGTTTTCAAGAGATGCGACGGCTTATAACTGAATCAGTCCGACTGCGACTCGAGGCAGATGTGCCGTTAGGGTGCTTCCTGTCAGGTGGCGTCGATTCTTCAATTGTTGCAGCACTGGCCCAACGTGTACTTTTGGAAAGTGGCAATGGACCTCTACAGACTTTTAGTGTTTCGATAGATGATTCGGATTATGACGAAGGCCCTTGTGCTCGACGGGTTGCCGTCTCGCTAGGCTGTCATCACCGACAGGTGGATGTTTCCCCGTTGGATGCGGGAGGCAAGGGCAAGACCTTTTTTGATGATCTGGCTCATCTGATTCGCCACATGGGTGAGCCGCTAGCAGATAGTTCCCTGTTGCCCACCTATTGGATTAGTCGTGCGGCGCGGGAGCATGTAAAGGTGGCGCTGACCGGTGATGGTGGTGACGAACTTTTTGGTGGGTACAACCGGTATCGGGCGATGCGTTTGTTGCAGTATTGCCGGGGATGGTTGCAGTATCTACCTGCAGTGCCCGCGGATTCGCGGCAGCCATTCTCATTGAGGACACGGTTGAACCGGCTGATGCGGGCGTCACGGTTTCAGGGGTCTTTTCAGCAGTATCAATGCATGGCCGAGATCTTTAGTGAAAAGCAAATTGAAAAAATGGGTGTCGTTGGCAGTGATCCTTGCATGGATGGGGTAAAGGATTGGCCGGACTCATCAGATTTGTCCGGTGCTGCAATGCGGTGGGACCTGCATAACTATTTGCCACACGATTTGCTTCGCAAGGTTGACCGTGCATCCATGGCAGTTGCCTTGGAGACTCGTTGTCCCCTTTTGGATCAAACACTAGTCGAGACAGTCTGCCAATGGCCGTCCGATGCATTGATGCCAGGCGGTCGCATGAAGGGATTGTTAAGGCAGTTTGCGGCAGATATTCTGCCGGCGGATATTGCCCCCGAAATCGCGTCGCGACCCAAGCAGGGTTTTGCGATCCCTGTTGGACGGTGGTTTCGCAAGGAACTTAAAGAACCCCTGGCTGATCGCTTGTTATCCGGACACCTTAAGGAATTGGGTATAAAAGAGTCGGCAGTTGAACAGTTAATGCGTGAGCATGTGGAAGCGAAGCTTGATCACTCGCATCGCCTCTTTGCCCTGTTAAGTCTGGCGCTTTGGCGTATGTAGATTCGGAAAAGGATTCAATCGTGAGATGTCATTTTTTATGCAGTGGGCATGTAATACATGGGGTCTTACTAGCTGTCATGGTTGCTTTAGGTCTGGGGCTGGGGTTCGAAGCGGCAGTCAAGGCTCAAGAGTCTCATCATGTGGGACGTGTCAAGATTATGGCATACAACGTGGCAAACATGTTTGATGTATTTGATGACCCATATACAAATGATGAAGGGGCGAAGGTTAAGTCACGCTCTGCCATTGAAAAGATTGCGAGGATGGTTCGCCATGTGGATGCGGATGTGGTGGCATTTTCAGAGATCGAAAATGAAGGCATCTTGCGGGCAATGGTGCATGAATTCCTACCGGGGGCGGGCTATAAGGATGTGGCAGTCATGGCGACAAACAGTTCCCGTGACATCAATCTTGGTGTGATCAGCCGTTTGCCCATCAAGAGTCTTACGAGCCATCGATTTGCACGGCTCATACTTCCAGATGCCCCACGCACGTGGCGATTTGCGCGAGATCTATTGCGGGTGCGTGTGGTGATGGAATCCGATCAGCTTCTGGATATCTATGTCGCTCACTTTAAGAGTAAACATGATTCATTAGACGATCCAAACAGCACAAAGTGGCGACTTGCTGAAGCAATTGCTACGGGTGAGATTATTGCCGAAACACGTCGGCGCAACCCGGATGTGTCGGCGGTGCTGGTCGGAGATCTGAATGATACGCCAGATTCAGCGGTACTTCGGGCGATTCATGATTCGGGGCTTGTTGATGTGCACTCGCATTTGCACGAAGATCATCGGGTTGCCTATCTGCGCCATCCCTATCGAAGCACCATCGACTATATTTTGGCTGATCAACAGATGGCCAGACGCCTTGTACCCGGGTCGGCCCTGGTCCCCCATGATGAAGAACTAATCTCGGGCTCTGACCATGCGCCCGTCGTCGCGGCGTTTACCCTTCGCCGACAGCATGGATTTAGTAAATGAGTCTACTGGTGGAATCCCCTACTTTTGACGGTTGCTCGATTGGGGCCAAGGAGATCATGCGCCTGCCCATGGGTGAGGGGTGTTGTCGAGATTGACGACCACGCTCTTGATCTTGGTATAGCTTTCAACCAGTTCAACCCCCATGTCCGCCCCAACCCCGCTGGTACGGTGTCCCTCGTAAGGGATGGGCGCAACCCAGTAGTTGTTACAGTTGATCCATACAAAACCGCTATCAACCCGGGCTGCAATTTTGTGGGCTTGCGCCAGATTGTTTGTCCACAAAGCTGTGGCCAATCCATAGCTGGTCTGATTGGTGATCCGAATGGCCTCATCAAGATCATCGAAATCAATGACCGAAATGACCGGGCCAAAGATTTCTTCCTGTGCAATCCTGGAGTCGGCGGCCACGTGGTCGAAGATCGTTGGATTCACGTAATAGCCTTTGTCGAGATTGCCGACCCGCTTGCCGCAGGTGATAGGGGGGTACTGTTGGCTACCAATATCGATATAGCTGGTGACCTTGTCGTACTGATCTTGAGAAACGAGTGGTCCCAGTTTCGTTTTGGCCTGCATCGGATCGCCAATGGCCAGGCTGTTGAATTGACTCTGCAACGCCTCAAGGAATTGGTCGTGGATTTTTCGGCTGATCACCAGTCGCGATCCGGTCGTGCAAATTTGACCGGAGTTATAACAACTGGTTAATACGGTTGAGGCCAGTGCGGCATCAAGATCTGCGTCAGGAAGAATGATATTGGCTGTTTTGCCTCCCAATTCCAGGGTCACTTTCCGGATCTGATCGGCAGCTGCGTGCATGATGGCCCGGCCGACTTCAGTGGACCCCGTGAACGATATTTTGTCGACACCCGGGTGTGCGGCCAGTGCTGCGCCGGTTTCCCCCATCCCTGTTACGACATTGACGACACCCGGTGGGAACCCGGCCTTGAGTGCAAGTTCGCCGATGCGTATGGCGGATCGGGGGGATTGCTCGGCGGGTTTGAGCACGACAACGTTACCACAAGCCAGCGCTGGCCCCAATTTTTGAATGGTGATCACGGCAGGGAAATTCCATGGGCATATCGCTGCCACAACCCCGACCGGTTCGCGCAGGATATAGATATGTTTGTCGGTGCCCTGCGGTACCTGGCTGCCACGGATTTTGTCGCACAGGCCGGCGCAATAAACCATGAAGCTGACACAGGTAGGTAGATCATGGTCGCGGGCATGGACATAGGGTTTGCCCATGTCTTCGGTATCCATTAGGGCTAGTTCATCGTTGTTCTTCTTGATGAGATCCGCCAGCTTGAACATGAGGGAGCCGCGTTCGCTGGGTGTCATTTGAGACCATGGGCCATCATCAAATGCTCGGCGTGCAGCTTTAACGGCGCGGTCAACGTCCTCCACGCCTGCATCAGGAACTTTAGCGTGTACCTGTTCCGTGGCAGGGTTAATCACGTCAATCCATTTGTCCGTCACGCCCGTTGTCTTTTCGTCTCCAATGACCATTTCCATGTTGAAGTGAACTCCTCGTCGAATGATGACAGATAATTTGGCTGTTACCAGCTGGACGCAGAATAGATAGTATCGCCCTGCTGGCCGATAGAGGCAAGAGTCATTTGGTCGTATGGAATCCACGATGTGCGGGTTGGTTTCCCCCCATTGTGACTGAAAGGGCATTAGGGTACAGGCCGAAAATCATCGGGCAGGGGCGGGTGTTGTATTGTTTGGAATTCCATTGGTGATGTGTGGATGGGCTGGTTGTAATCCGGCTAGTGTCTGATACATTGCAGCTAACTCGCCCAATCAGATTTGTCTGATAGGCGAATGGGGTGTCGGCCAGGTAGCTCAGGTGGTAGAGCACTGCACTGAAAATGCAGGTGTCGTGAGTTCAACTCTCACCCTGGCCATTAGAAATTTGAATGTTCGACCAAGCTGCCAAGCTTCAGAGCCACAGAACTATACGGGTGAAAATGATTGACCTGTTCTGCCCGCCATGGTCACCAACAATCCCCGTCCGCGACAAACTAAAAGACGAACTCGGTTCTCGGGAGCATCAGGGAGCTCTTCGGGACGGGGGCTACTTGTCGGGTAGTGGGGATCCCAGGTGGTTTGGTGGGTGACAATTCATTGGTTTTGGTCTGCTGATGACGCCAAACCACGCTCTAGGACATCACAGAACGCGTTCATGAGGGTCGATTTTCTGAATCGCATGCGGATCAGATCTTGTGCCCGTTTGCCCATTTCTTCTAATTTTTTTCGATCAGAAGTTGTGAAGTTTCGAATTAACTTGCAGGCGTCGTCAACTGCACCGTGGGCAATTCGCCACCCGATTTGATGTTCGTCGACAATGTCCGATACATGGCAGGGATCAGGCCCAAGCAATAAGATCGGCCGACCAAGCGCCATGGCGCCGTAAACTTTGCACGGGTGCACAATCCCGGCAACATTTTCGCCGACGGAAACGATATGCACGTCGGCTGCAGATAGGGAATACTTAATCTGATCTAAAGGCTGGTAGGGTAGGGACACGATGTTTGTGGGTTGGTGTTCGGCGATAATGTCATGGACTTCCTTTTTGCCGACACCGCCGCCAATAAACATGAACAGCAGGTCCTGGCAATCCTGTAATTGGAGTGCTGCCTTGAGGATCGTTGTTAAGGGCGAGGTGAAGCTGTGATTGCCGCTGTACATGATCACGAACTTGTCGTCAGGATTATGCTGGCGGCGAAATGGGTTGTCCGAGTGGTTGATGAGGTTTAAATGATCCTCGTGTGGCCATGGTGGCAACACGACAATCTTATCCTTGATGTTGCGTTTGCGGCAAAGGCGGTCAACCATAAAGCGGTCTAGAGCCACAACATCTGAAGCGCAGTCTAGAGAAAAGCGATTGATTGCATCATAGATGCGGGCTGTTGTACTGTCCGATTTGATACGTCCCAGGGCGATCATCTGGTCGGGATTAAGATCCATGACCCAATACTTGAGTGGAACACTACGGAATTTGGCAATTATGGCGGCTGCGATTGCGCACATCGGTGGTGATGTGCTTACCAGTATGCCGGCAAGTCGTGGCGTGAAACCACAAAAGGCGAGGCATTGAACCATAAAAAACAGGGCCCCAACCAATCGCCAGAGAATCGATTGTTTGCCAAATGATGAGAAGGCAAGACGGCGAACTTCAATACCTCGAATCACCTCCCGGCGGGGGAATTTGATTGAAGGGTCGTCATATCCTCGATTTGCAGTGTAGACAATGACGCGGTATCCACGTCGGACCATCTCCTCTGCGGCATCGGCCATGTGCTGGCCGACACTGGCGGGGTCAGGTACAAATACCTGGCTAAGGACGAGCAGTGTTCCTTTCGGCTTGCTCATGGTCGCACATCATATTGACTGGGTGCGGTACTGCTAGTCAGATTCAATTGTTCAGGAGACTTGGTTGAGATGCTTGGCTGCATGCTGTTCGTGAATCCACGCATAAGTTTTGGCCATCCCGTCGCATAACTTGGTGTCGGGTTCCCAACCGAGATACTGTTTGATCAATGTGTTATCACTGTTTCGACCATTGACACCTTTTGGGGCATCCAACTGGTATGATCGCTTCAATGAAATGTTGGCAATCTGTTCAACGATATCTACCAGTTGATTGATTGTGACCAACTCGTTGGAACCAAGATTGATCGGTTCAGGGACTTCGTTGTGCATGATCAGATCGATCCCCTTGATACAGTCATCAATCCACATGAAACTGCGTGTTTGCTTGCCTGTTCCCCAGATGTCAATTTCGTGCTTGCCACGGGACTTGGCAGTAATGATCTTGCGGCATATTGCTGCTGGGGCTTTTTCGCGTCCGCCGTCCCACGTACCGTGCGGGCCATAAACGTTATGAAAGCGTGCAACCCGTGTGTATAGTCCAAAGTCTTCAGTGAAGTGCCTGCACATTCTTTCGCTGAACAGTTTTTCCCAACCATAGCCATCCTCAGGCATTCCCGGATAGGCATCTTCCTCCTTGAGGGCAACAACGTCTTCGCTGACTTGTTTGTCTGCGTTGTAGACACAGGCTGAGGATGCATAGAAAAAGTGTTCCACTTTGGCTTGCTTGGCAGCTTGGAGCATGTGGGTATTGTTGTTCTCAATAAATCCCATCCCGCCCATATCCGCGGCAAGGTTGTAGACTTCGTAAGCGTCTTTACAGGCTTCCTCGCAAGCTTTCTTCTGGCGTAGGTCCAATAATCGATTGTCGGCCTGGTCAAACGTCTGATACCACTGATCAAAGGGTTTGATATCAACGCTGCGGACGCGTGTAAAACCACGTTGCAGCAGACTGGCCACGAGGTGACCGCCAATAAATCCACCGCCGCCGGCGACAACGATTAATTCATCCTTCATCTACGACCTCCAGCGTGTAGCTGTCTTATCTAATGACATAGGTACTATATCGTCTGCGAGCCGGATCTCCTTTGGCCGGAAGTTGAAATCTTATAGGCTGTTACGGGTGGAAAGTCCCCTTTGTTCATGCATTGCCTCCGGCAGCCGTGCAGCCAGATCGCGGGCAGTGAGCCCAGATGGGCCATGATCCTCGCGCCATCGGTCTGCCGCCCGTCCGTGAATGTGGATGCCAAGGACAGAAGCATCGAATGGTGTCATCCCCTGCGCAATGAGCGCTGCAATGATTCCGGTCAATACATCACCAGTTCCAGCGGTTGCCAGTGCAGCATTTCCAGTTTGGTTGATAAACTGGCGTTGACCATCGGTGACAACCGTATTGTGGCCTTTTAATACAACGACAGAGTGATAAAAAGAGGCTAGTTTGGCTGCTGCTGCCGGGCGGGTTGCATGATCAGTCGGGTCATCCCGAATCCCAAGCGGTTCAGCAAGTCGTTGGAATTCACCAGGATGCGGTGTCATTACGATGGGTGAAAGTGGATCCCGTGCGTGTTGTGGTATGAGATTCGGCGGCGGTACGCCTGCGCCGGCCAGAAGATTTAAACCGTCAGCATCAAGCACAACCTGTCGTGGGCCTTGGAATAATGCCAGAATAAAAGGCAACTGGCGCGATGGATCAGCGGTTCCCATACCGGGGCCAATTGCAAGCACAGCACGTTGCCGGGGATCAGCGATATCAAGGGTGCTGACGGCTTTTGCCTGTTCAATCGTTGGAAGTAGTTCGATCCCTGTTGCACCTGGTTCAATGGCAAGGGCAAATGGGATCACTTGAGGTGGGGCCGCAATCTTGGCCAGTCCCGCCCCGGCACGTAACGCTGCGGTTGCTGCCAATGCCGGGGCACCAACCATCGTGGGGCTACCGCCAATGACAATCACGGTGCCGAACGTGCCCTTGTGGGAACCGGCTGGTCGTCTTGGGGGCGGCGGTATTTTATCAATTGCCTGCATCTATTAGTTGGCGTCGACTGAATTACCCTGTAGCTTCAAAATCTTGACATTTATACGGCCCAGTATAGGGGCCATTCTTACCAGGTCATTGGTGTATTGGCCGTCGGCCAGCGAACTTGTGGTAATCCCAATATGGGTGGCATCGAACTGATTGGGATTAAGGGCTGCATCAAAATCAATCCAGCAGCCATCCTTGCCACCAATCCACGCCTGGGTCCACATGTGATAGCCGAAGATGTGGCGGTGTCCCATGAACTGATCGGCATAGACAAGGCCACTTGCAATGCGACTGGGAATATTAATCGCCCGTAATAGTGAAGCTAGAAGTACAGCGAACTCGGTGCAATCTCCCCGCCTTGTTCGTGCCACTTCACCTGCGGAGGCAAAGCCGACGGACAGGTCGCGTTTGTCGATATATCCATGGACAAACCTGCACAGTTTTTGGGCTGTATTTCGGTTATTTTCGGCGGCCATGTCTTCTCGGTCAATCGCCTGGGCAAGTAGGCTAGAGATGATTGGGTCGTCCCAATCAATCATGGTGGATGGATCGCGAAATGTGTGGTCGGGAGGGGCTGGCGAGTTTTTCTCTAGGTGATTGGTGTCTACTTTGACCTGTATGCGATCTTCAACGGTTGAAACAACTCTCTGGTAACCCGACAGTGGAAGAATGATTTGCCTTTCTTTTTGGGAAGATTCTGTTGGTAATCCTTTTACCTGGATCTCATAAAGTGCAGAACGGATTTCACGTGGTCGGATGATTTGGTGATCGGCTTTAATGAAGGTGCCGGTCATAAACTCCGGTGGATTAATATGTCCTTGTGCAAGTTGTTGATCAGAAGCAACCATGTCAATGTTCCACAAGCCAATGTTCATTGACATCTTTAAAATTCGTCCACTTGCATCAACGAAATCCCTGGTTGTTATTCCGGGCGTTGAAGAATTGGTGGTCTTTATCTCAACCGCGGGTACGAATCGACCCATAACTTCAATCTGCTGTGCGCCAAGAATTTGATGCCTGGTGGTGGTTGGTTGCGGACCCCAAAGAGGTGATATCCGCTGGTATTCGATCATCTCAGAGCCAGCGGAAAGGTGGTCGCGAAGGAAACGATTAGCTGCTGCCGGTGGCAGCCAATCACTGCCTTGCCGGTCTGTTGTGACAGATCGCGATTGCCTGCCATGTCCTGTTGTGTAAGTGATGGTGTCTTTCGTGAACTGCATTTTGCCAAATGTTTTAACTCCACTGAGCGTCTGGCTGCCATGCGCCTCGATGGGTGTTCCGTCGATGGTTTCATTGAATCTTTCAGTCATGGTAATCGTCATTAATAGTGAACCACGACGGAGTGATATTTGCGTATTCTCAATTGTTTCGATCCGATCCCCGGTATGAATCTCCGTGATGTGGAGCCATCCGCTGGGTTCATTCTGGATCATTGCTGTAAACCACTGCTCATAATTGATGACGGGGGCGTCGCTGCCGGATGTAGTGCCATTGGTCGCGCACAATACACCAACCATGATGTATGGAATGCAACTGCGGATAATGGATGCGGTAACTACGATCTTTAGAAAAAGATGCATTAGTGAAATTCTATGTAAACGTATCCGCTAATGTTTTAAGGTCTTGTGGAGGATAGAAGGCGAAACACCAGTCTCTTCTTTGGGCGATATGCTGGTTGCAAAGACCCTGTATGGCGAGTTTTACTGCAGTATCTGCGTCACGTATTGTCTCGGGGTTTGCATGAGCAAGTTTCCGGTTGATTGATTGGATCTTTTCATATGCCATGGCTCGGCGTGTTTTGTCCCGATCGTCATTCATGTGCGAGATCAGGTGGTGTTTTTGAGTTACCTGGCTGGACTTTAGATTCAAGGCCCGGTCGAGATTGTAAGGTAAGTGATGTTTCCACCAGATGGCTTTTTGTAATTGTTTAAAATTGTTTACCGGAACATCAAAATCCAGTGTGATATCAGCGCTTGCTACAGCCATTGGCGCCAGCGGTGTCCCGCGCCATTGCTGCCACCATTGTTGCGTTATATGGTCATATACACCGCCGCCGTGGCCGTGGACAAATAGATCACAGCAGATCGAACGCATGACTGCGGACATCAGAACCGATCGCGGTGCGATCAGGTCATCTGGTGTTACAGCCTGTTGGTCCGTTACGAGCCTGGGTCGAGATGGATTGGCGATATCAACATAAACACGCTGGCGTGGCTGTTGCCAACACAGCAACCATAACGGCAGTTCGATACGGTATTTGTGAATATCCAACATTGCAATTCCAGCGTTGGGATACTGGAGTACAGCTGCGTTGTAACACTTGGCGCAATGGGGGGCATCATGCTCCATTTGATGGACCAGATCACGAAATTGCGGCAATTGATGGAAATGGCTTGAAAAAAGATTGGGGCATGCAGGTGTATAAGGGGTAATCAACTGGTCAATTAGTGCGGCCATTTGTTGGGCCATGGTGTCGCATGGCGCCAGTGTTCCGTAGGCTTCAATCACTGTGCTCAGGTCAACCTGCAAGGCATCGCCATGGTGGTCGCGGATATGTACCAGCTTTTCGATGACAGTACTAACATCGGCAGCCGGTTGGCATCCCGATGGCACCTCTGCTTGGTAGGCTGACATTTGGATCGTGAGAATATCCATGCGATGTCCGCATTTGATGGGAACAGCGAGTTTTTGGATATCATAAATATCGTGATCAACGATCAGATTCACTGGCATGGCATCGAAGCGTAATGCGGCATTTGCCGTTGCCATGTGTTTGGCCAGGATGCCAGGATGCCACAGCCACGGTTGGTGGCCGGTGGCGATCAGCGGTTTTTTATTAAGGGTATGATCATCACGGCAGGGGTTCTGAAGCAACCGGGCCAGGGCGGTTCGATCGCGACTTGGCCCGGGAGCCAACTGCCAACATTGAAATGGTGGATCGCAGGTGACCCGCATATGTTAAGTGATTGCGGTGGTGATAGCCGCCGAAATATCCTGATAAAATTTGTCTTGCTTTGGTGCCCACTGGGTATAATGCCGTCGGGCGAAAATTTCTGGAAACTTTGCGAGTTCACAGTCAAGGGCGTTTTGGTAATGAGCCAAGCGGTGCGCGGGATTGTCTAAGAATTCACCGAAGCTACGATTGGCATCTTTGTAGATCAGGCGAATGGGGATCTCCACGACTTGTAGCCTGTATGCCGCTGCCTGAACCCAGAACTGCATTGGGAAAGCATATCCTGACTCGGTCAGTGTCATCTCTTTCAGGGCATTGACCCGGTAGGCCTTGAATCCACAGAAAGCATCGGTGATCTGCAGATCCGTGTGATCGTTAATGGTCTGTGTCATGATCGTATTGATATGTCGTCGATCAGGCGGCGGGGGCGAGCCTTGGGTCTGTGCGTCAAGGTAGCGACTGCCACTGATCACATCGGTATCTCCGCATTTTATTCGGTCATAAAAGTCAGGCAGGCTTGCAGGTTCATGTTGCTCATCACAATCAATCGTGATCAACCAATCATAACCGTAGCTTTGTGCCCAGCGGAAGGCGTCTTGGATTGACCGGCCATAGCCGCGATTGACAGCGTGGCGAATCACTTCCACGGGCTGTCGGGCCAGCAACAATGGGGTGTCGTCAGTTGATCCGTCGTCAATGACAAGAATGTCATTGGAAAAGCGGCGGATCTCGTCCAGGACAGTACGCACATACTGCTGTTCGTTATAAACTGGTATCGACACCAAGATGTTCATGATGGCCTCTGTGTAAATCAATCATGTGGCTTGTCATATTATGATGTTAGGTTGGCTGGATCGATTGATCAACTAAGAATATGGGTTAGTTTGATGAGTTGTTCGACAGTCAGGTGATCAGGCCGAATCGTCGGATCAAGGCCGGCAAGTTGCGCGACCTCCCGTCCAATGATTGTCCCCAACTGCTTGCGACGCATCGTGAACAACCGGTGCGCGCAGGCTGAAAGTGCTGCGGGCTCATCAGTTAATGGGGTGTTGCGTCGTCGTAACAGGACGGCGGCGGATTCCACTTTTGGAACCGGCCAAAAACACGTAGGCGAGATCATGCTGATTTTCTCGACTTGGTACATTGCGGACATAAGTATGCTCAGCGGCCCGTATTCCTTATGTCTTACCTGGGCGGTGAAGCGGTTGGCTACTTCACGCTGCACGGTGACCACTGCCAAGGACATATTCGGAAATGTGGTTGCCAGGTTTGCCAGTAGTGGCGATGCGATGCTGTAAGGCAAGTTGGCTACAAGCTTAAACGTTTCGGTCTTCTGTGGAAGCTGGGTGGTAAGGGAATCGCAGATCTGGTGTTTCGTAGTCAGCACATCGCCAAACAGAAGTCGGACGCGATTACCATACTGAGTGCAAAGGACATGGTTCAGCAACGGCTTTAGATCGTGGTCAATTTCGATCGTAATGAGCTCGGCCCCCTTTTCAAGGATGCATTGCGACAAGGCACCGGTGCCGGTGCCGACTTCCAGGATGACATCCTCTTTTGTGATATGCGCCGCATTAATGATGCGGTGCAAGTGGTGATGGTCATGGAGGAAGTTCTGCCCCAAACGGTATTTGGGTTGAAGATCCCACGTGGCCAAGAGGTTCTTGATTTGATTCAGCGTTTGCGGCATAGGGGGCCATCGCGACCCGGCGGGTCACGTCATCAGTACGCCGCCATTGATGTCAATGGTGTTACCGGTCATGAACCCATTTGTTTCGGTCCCAAGAAATGCGACTACGCGAGCGACATCCGATGGCTCACCAGCTTTGCGTGTCGGACAGGTTTCGGCAACTTGTTGGCCAACATCTGGGGCGGTGTGGCGTTTATGAAAGTCGGTGTCAATGAATCCAGGGGCAACGGAAAAGACCCGAATACCTTTGTCTGCGAACTCTACAGCCCAGGCCCGCGTGAGGGAAATGACCGCAGCTTTGCTAGCTCCATAGAGTGATGCCCCCGGCCCGCCGCCGTTTCGGGCCGCAAGTGAGGCCATGTTGATCACCACGCCACCAGGTTTTATCAGGGCAAGCAGCGTCTTTGTGACAAGCCAGGTTGACATAATATTGAGGTCCATCACCTGGTGGTAGAGTTCTAGCGATTGCTCTTCAATCGTGGCTCGCCGCACCATGTCGCCGGCGTTATTGAACAGGATGTCAACACTCCCTCGGCTCTTTTGGGCAAAGTTGGCCAGATCCTCGATCTGTTGTGGGATGGTCACGTCGGTCTGTGTGCACTGGGCGCTGCCCCCGGCATCAGCGATCTTTTGGACGATCGATTCCGCCTCTTCACGATGGCTGCGATAGGTCAAGATGACATTCGCTCCCTGGCTAGCCAGTTCAATCGCTGTTGCCGCACCGATTCCAATTGAACCGCCGGTGATCAGGGCGGTTTTGCCGTCAAGCTGGGGCATGTCAAGGGCTCCTTCTTTTACGTGTCCGGGGATGTGGAAAGGATTGTAGCGAACTTTCACCCGCATCTAAATGCGGGCCGGTGAAAGTCCGTGATTGGATACGGGATCTGATGGCCGGCTGGTTCAGTTGAGCTCAGTGCAGAACCACGTGTGGTGGGAGCCAACATGTACCTGGCGAAGCAGGTGGAACTGGATGTCGTCGTGCCGGCCGAATCTGGCTGCAGCCTTGGCGTTGTGAGTGAATAGGTGGGTCCGGGGGCTGGTGCTTGGGTCAATCCGGCATTGGCGTTGGGTTAGTTGGATGAGTCCAAGATGTTCCCGTGCCCACGCGTTGGCGGCCATGAGTTCGACCATGGCCTGATTCAGTAGTTCCTGCATGTGGGTATCTGGATCACGACGAACTGGATCGGATCCAGGGGTGTCGCCTTGATATCCGCCGCATCGGGCCAACACATGCAGTCGTCCAGATTCGTCAACCACCAACTGTGTGTCCGGATATTGAGGGCAACGTGCTTCGAGGGGTATCGTTCCCGGTAGATAAGATGCCAACTCCGGCAGGATGGTTTCAAGCGGCTCGATTTGTATATGGGTGGTGGGCGAAGACCGTGTGTGGGTGTCGGCTTGCAAGGGCCCCGGGCTTGCTATGGGTTGTGCGGGTTGATGTTTGGCGCGAGTTTGGTCCTTATCGTGGGTGGTTGGTTCTGTGATGGCCGGACGACTGGCTGTGCTAGCGCCGTCATGGTTGAATCCATCTTGGCGCGGGGTGACGGGCAAGGATTTCAGGAAGGAGCTGAGGGCGAGCCAGTGTTCTTTGCAGGCATTGAAGCTTCCGACGACACGGTGACTGACGGGCACCATCTTCTTTTGGTGCCCGATTAATCCAACAGGCGAGTCCAAGAAATCAGCCGCGGTGGCGTTGAGTTTTTCTGCGGCCACGTGGCTTTCCTGTTCGTCACTGCCCATCACCATGAGTCCTACGTGGTGTTCTAATTGCGAGGGTTGGTGGATCAGTTGCTTGAGCAGTTGATAGGAACTAATAACGGCTGGTTCGTCAGCACCACTGACAATGGTCCATTTTGAAAAATCCCCGGCGCGTTGCAAGCTGGTGTCAGAGATCGGGTCGGCAAATCGAACCAGCCAACCCTGTATTGGTGTTGTGCTAAGTTGGGTCAGTTCTTCTAGGCAAGCCTGCAATGTCACGGTGGCGTTTGCCGCAGATGATTTTAATCCGGTGTGGCTGGGTAGCAGATTGTCGTCAGCGGTACTTACTACTTCCACATCGATTGTATCATCGTCGATCTGGATAATGGCTACAGGTCCATACTGGAGAGCCAAATAATGGGCATACTGGATAATCCATGGGCCACCAAATCCAGGTAGGTTGCCGGCGAACACGGCTTCAACAGGTGGTTTGCAGTTGGTTGTGGAGGTGGCTCTTGTGGTCCCCGGGTGGGGTCGAATTGCGCCAGCGATTGGGCCTGGTTGGTCGCTGTTGTTCGGTTTGTGGTCTCTATGAACAAAACCAGCTTGCCCGGCCGGGTTTGGTGGCGAGATCGTTGATGGCTTTGGTCGCAGGCGGATGGGAGGTGGTCCATCCAGTTCTGTTGCCGATGGATGGGCGGGTGCTTGGGGAGCTTCGTGGTGGTGTGGCGGCTTTGTGTCACCTGGATTGGTGAGGAATAAATCGGCCAGTGTCTCAAGAGTTTTGTCAGTCTGATGCTCGTCCATAGTGTGGGTAGAACAGGCTAAGTTGTTTTGGGGTTTCCTGGGCGTGGGATTTGCGACAAGGCCCTGTACGCGAAGGTGCGGCGACTGTTTGGCATTATGACTATAGGTCTTCTGGCAGTTGGTGAAACTGGTCTACCGTGGCAATGCTGTTGAGTTCTCCGAATGGATTGGTTTCGACGGTTTCATTATATGGGTCTTGGATCCATTGGCCATCGATCACCAGTCGGTAGCGGTATCGGCCCGGTGGTAATGGCAGGCAGGTTTGGAAGACGCCTGTTCGGGGGTCCCGAGTCATTGGGGTTGCAGTTGGCGACCATCTATTAAAGTCGCCGGCAATGCTGACTTCTTGCGTGCGGTTGTTGGCGGGCTGGATGAACAGCAGCCCGTGGTTCGTTTCGCGAACACCGTAAAGTTTATTCAGTTTTTGTGACAACGAGTTGTTGGTAGGCATTTTCCCAGTCGGAACCACGGTTGCATGGGGGACTTCCTGCGGGGCAATTGTTGGTCCGACATCCGGGTCAGCTGAGAGTTTTTTGGTTAGCTCGGCCGTTCGGGCGCTCAGTGCGCGTGCGCGTTCGACTAATTCAGCGGCGCGGTTCGTTGCAGAGGTGCCGGTTGGTGGCGGGTTGTCATTAGTTGGGGCAGGTGTGGGTGGGTTGGCGATCAGCCATGCAGCAAGTTTTTCAAAATCCTGCATTCCACGGCTGGTCGGGTCATATTCCGTGATGGGCTGTCCAAAGCTGGCTGCCTCCTTCAATTTGCTGTTGAAGTGGATGACGACAGGCAGGAGTTTTTCGCCAAAATGCCGACGCAGTTCTGCAAGTATTTCACGGGCAAGTTTTGTTCGTACGTCGTACATTGTGGCCAGTACTTTAAAGCGTGCGGTATGGCCAACGCGACGGGCCAGCATCTCGATGGTTGCTTCTTGTTTGGTTGAACCCTGGAGGGCGAAGTAACCCGTTTCTACCGGAATGACCACTTCGTCTGCTGTCCGCAGTGCGTTGAAGGTAAGCAAGCCAATGGATGGTGGGCAATCAATGATGCAGAATTCATATTCGTCTTCAATCGTGCTGAGTACTTGTAGTAAGCGGCGGTCTTTATCGCTGGAGGATGCGAGTTCCTGCTCTAGAGCCGCCAGTTCCATGGTGCTGGGCGCCAAGTCAAGTTGCTTGGTGATTTGCCATGCAATGTCAGCAAAGGCCAGAGAACCGTCGAGGCCAGCCCGAAGTATATCGCTCATGGACCTGTTCAACTGGTTTTCCGGAACGGCAAGCCCCAACGCGCAATGGGCTTGTGGATCCATGTCAACTAGCAATGTTTTGCGACCTTGGCCAGCTAAAACCGCAGCCAAGTTGATAGACACGGTGGTTTTGCCGCAACCGCCTTTTTGGTTGATCACTGCGATTGTTCGCAAAGGGGTAGCCTTTCGTCCTTGAAAGGGTCATTCAAGATGGCCGCGTGCTATTCAGGCAGCTAGGCTGCTGCTGATTCGTGCTTTGTGAGCTTCTGATGCCCTGACTATCAAGATGGTTAAGTCCATTCGCTGGGGAATTTTATCGGGGCTTGGGGGACTGAATCTTGAATATCAGTGCTGGCAACGGGGGTTTGCTTGTTGTGGTCAACGATGGTGGGCGGTAACCAAGCGTGGAAAAGGGGCCTGGGTTTGGGTCTTGGGATTTGGTTGGTGATGGATTAAATGCTTTTATAAGAAAGAGGTCTGTCACTTGACGGGTTGCGGGAATGATGAAATATTTTTATTTATAATGTTACAAATAATTTTGTTACTGATTTTGGCGTTTTGATCATGACAGGTCGCGATTTGGTTCTAAAGGCAATGGGGACGGAGCGGGCATTTTCCTTGGTCGTATTGCGCGGTGGCCTTGGCTTGATTGAACCCCTGTATCGCGCGGGGGTCGCGGCCCGTAACACAGCTTTCACACTAGGGTTGCGTCGACGAGAAAAATTAGGCAGACCGACGATCAGTATTGGTAACATTACTGCTGGCGGTAGCGGCAAGACGCCAATGGTTCTGGAACTTGCAGAGCGGTTGCTTGCAGCTGGATATCAGCCAGCAATCCTGTTGCGCGGTTATAAATCAGGGTTGGCCGGGAGTGATGAAGCGAAACTATTGGCCAAGGCGCTTCGGGGCAAGGTTCAAGTCGAAGCCAACCGGGATCGAGTCCGTGGAGCCAAACGTGTCTTGGCGCGGCAAAGCGGTGTGGACCTTTTTCTGCTGGATGATGCATTCCAACATCGCCAGGTTTGTCGGGATCTTGACCTGGTGCTCGTTAAGGCAGACGATCCATTCGGTGGTAATCATCTGTTGCCGCGTGGTTTTTTACGAGAGCCCAAGTGTTGCCTGTCACGGGCCAATGCGGTGATTGTTACGCATAGCGATCGGGTGACGCGGATAGAATTGGCGGATTTGGACCGGCAGATCAAGCAATTGAGTGGTCGCCGACCGATTGCACATACGGTGCATCGGTGGGTGGGGCTTCGTGGAGGAGATGGGGGCAATCAAGGTGAGGTGGGTGTCCTTGCGGGCCAGCGTGTGCTCGGTGTTTGCGGCATCGGTAGCCCCGACGCTTTCCTGGCCACCTTGAGAAATCAGACCGCGCGTGATTTGGAATCAATGACCTTTGGTGACCACCACAAATACGGTATGAGCGATTTGCGGGAGGTGTTCAGGAAGGCTGTGGACAATCAGTGTACGGCCGTTGTTACAACCGAGAAGGACTGGGTGAAGTGGGAAAAGCTATTGGTGGACAAAGATTCTCCGCCAGTTCCGGTTTACCGCCCGGTTTTGGAGATTGGATTTCTTGATGGAAACACTGAAGTGGATGGGCTTATTCAATCAGTTCGGTGACCTGGGATTTCCAGATCGGTAGTAGTTTGGGTTCCTCAAGTGGTACTGGGCAGATGTTACGGCGGCCACACCCCTTGCAGTGCAGGCCTTCCCATATCGTATTGAAATACGACATGACCTGATCGATCATGTGCGGTGACTGGGTGCGGATACCCAGTTCGAAATTACGCCGGTGAACGGCCTTGGCTCCCAATCCGGCGCCAGTTAAGTTGGCCGAACCAAGGTATAGCATGGTTGCATCAACGATGACCGTTTTGGCGTGTACTCGTGGGCAGCGACGGATCATGAGGCGGGGTGGCAACTCCTGGCGGAGCTGGTGGATTGCAGGTCCCGTGGGGACGCCGGCATGAAGTACACGGATTTCCGTGCCTGTTTTGGCCAGGTTGATTAAATGGCTGATGATCGAACGTGCTTGATGGCATGTGGATGTGGGTATGAACATCGCCTTGAGGTCGGCGGTGGTAATATCGAGGGACACGCGAGCCTTAAGAATCCCGTTGAGGACAACCTGCTGGAAGTGTTCTTCGTCAGCAATAAGTTCCAGTTGGGCGCTTTGATTCGTTCTGCCATAGGGCAGTGGGTGTTTGATGACCGGCTTGACCATTCCAGCAATATCGGCCTGTTGGCCCTAGTGTGTCGCTATTTTGTGGCGGTGTTGGCTGTTAAAGTGCATGGTGCCCCATCTAGAGCCAAATGGTGGCGGGTTTGATTGGACCACTCGTAGCGAAAATTAACGGTTGATATGGAGGTGTGTGAATGCGGTAAAGTCTGCTGTTGCGTAGTCCGTTTACGTGGTCGGAGTCCGGTTTGGGAACTATCCTGACGCGAATTCAACTGCTTGTGGTTGGCATCCGGGCCTCCACAACTCCTGATCGGTGGTCATCTGATACGATGCCTCAATGTCCATTCGTAAACTAGGTAGGCACTTGGTCAACCAGATTGCGGCCGGCGAGGTAGTTGAGCGGCCAGCGAGTGTTGTTAAAGAACTGGTTGAGAATTCACTTGATGCTGGTGCAGTACAAATCGATGTTGCCATAGAGGATCGTGACGGCTCGAATCTGATTCGTATTAGCGACAACGGTGGTGGTATCAGCGTTGTAGATTTACCGTTGGCTGTTGCGCCCCACGCGACCAGTAAGATTGCCAGTTCCGGTGACTTGGCATCGATTGGTACGCTTGGTTTCCGCGGGGAAGCGTTGGCGTCAATTGCGAGCGTGAGTCAACTTCGCTTGACCAGCCGGGCCGCCAGCGATCACGCGGCGGGCGATGCCGGTTATGTAATCGAGGTGCAGGACGGCGAGGTGAGTGAGCCGGTACCGGTTGCTTGTTTGCCGGGCACGATCCTGGAGGTGCGTAACCTATTTTTCAATACCCCCGCGCGGCGAAAGTTTTTACGGGCGCCGGCAACGGAATATGGTCATATAGCTGACGTGGTGACACGTATCGCGTTGGCTTGGACGGACGTCGGTTTGACGTTGACCCGTAACGGCCGCAGGCACCTTGGATTTGAAGCTGGGCAAGACCGCCGTCAGCGTTGTGTTGATGTGCTGGGTAGCGAACTTGATGAAGCACTTTTGGGAGTGGCTGACCAGGCTGCTATGGAAACGGGTGTCTCAGTCCCCAAAGTTGTGTCCGTTGGAACGACACCCGTCTTATGGGGACTGGCGGGTTCGCCTTCAATTGCAAGAGCATCGGCTAAATTCCAGCATTTCTTCCTGAATGGTCGGCCAATTCGTGATCGCAATATTGCCCATGCGGTTAAGGAAGCCTACCGCGGCCTTATGCCGCACGACCGTCACCCTGTGGCCATCGTGATGTTGGAGGTAGATGCCGCATCCGTTGATGTCAATGTTCACCCCACAAAGGCTGAGGTTCGGTTTCATGAGCCGTCGCGTATTCATCATTTGGTGCTTACGGCTTTTAGGCAATGCCTTTTGAGGGCGGATCTTACACCAACAGTTTCCATTCAAGACCAAGCAAATATGTCTCGGGTCACCAGTTCGGATTTGACGCCGGTTACGCCAGGTCCGACTTTGTCCGGTGGTGGCGGTTCATCGTTGACGCCAGTGGTTGGCGGCTCCATGAGTCTTGCCGGGGTGGCTGGGCTCCAGGGAAAACACCACAAAGGCTTTGAGTTCGAACAGGTCAAGCAGCAACTGGCTTCAGGTGGACATCGCGTTGATGACGTGGATCAGACGGCAGACATCTCTCGATTGGCAGGTCTGTCGGTTTCGCGGTCGGGACAGGACGCCACGGTTGCCACATCGCCGCCTTGGTCTGCCAGGCGGGTGCTGCAGGTGCACAAGAGTTTTTTGGTGACCGAGGACGAACAGGGATTGGTCATTATTGATCAGCACGCTTTGCACGAGCGTTTTATGTTTGAGCAGCTCAAGCATCGTGTACTCAAGCAGAATCTTGAAAGCCAGCGGCTTCTTGTACTTGCAACATTCTCGGCAAATGCCAAGCGGTTGGCCATGCTGGAACAACTTCAGCCGCTATTGCAGCGTGTTGGTATAGAGGCTCATCCTGTTGGTCCGTCAGCGATCGGTATTGCGGGTTTCAGTTCCTTTTTGTTTGATCGCAAGGTTGATCCCGTGGAGTTTGTCGAGCAACTGCTGGATCGGGGTGAGCAGGGTGATTTTGATACGGAGGCTTCCAATGCTGAGGAAGCTGCCTTGCATCATGTTTTGGACATGATGGCATGCAAGGCGGCCGTCAAGGCGGGCGATAAAATGAGCGAAGAGGAATTGTTTGACCTGCTCGATCAGCGGGACCGGATCGAGCGGTCAAGTAGTTGCCCCCACGGCCGTCCCACCGCTGTTCGGCTGACATTGAGTGACTTATACAAGTATTTCAAGCGGACATGACTTGCGGTTTGCCAACTCGCTAGGGCAGGCGTTATCGTATCGCCCTAATATGTCACAAAAACCAAAGTACCGGAATCTTTTTCGTCGCCGCTGCCATTTTCTGGCCGCGTCGGGCTTGTTATGTTTGAGCATGATGATTGGGTGTGACCGCCCACCACATGGGGTTAAGCCGTCCAGTGGCCAAACTGATCCAGCTAAATCTAGTGCAAGTGAAAAAAGAGCCAAGCCGAAGCTATTGCATCGTGCTGCTCGCGACACGGATTTAAAGGTTCTGAAGGAGCTTTTGGCTGAGGGCGTGAGCCCGAATGCCAAAGAGGCGGTTGATGGGTTTGGCAATACTGCACTGCACATGGCGTGTGCCCAGTTCAATGACGAGGTTGGGATCAATGCGATATTTGGTGCTTTTACAGATCTTCCAGTCGAACAGAAGGTCGAGGTGGTGGAACTGTTGCTCAGCCATGGTGCAAATGTCCATGCACTCAATGTGTCGAATCAAACACCTTTTCACGTTGCAGTGGGAGTCGGTGCGGCGCCGGGTAATGTCATCCAGATGCTGATTGACCATGGGGTGGAGGTTAATCAGCAGGATGGTTTGGGTATATCGCCGCTGCACAGCGCCTCTTATGGTGGGCAGATTGATATTGTCAAGCAGTTGCTTTCTCATGGGGCGGATCTTCGTGTGATTGCCGGGTCCAGCGGGTGGACGCCTTTGGGTTCGATTATAGGAAATGGCGATTTCAGGTCGGGCCAATTGGGCGTTGCAACATTTCTGCTGGATCAAGGTGCCAGTGCAAAGGAAACTGATCGTAATGGCCTTTCGATGCTTCATTGGGTGGCGGATGCTGGCAATCTGCAATTTTTGAACCTGTTTCTCAAGCACGGTGCACAAGTCAATGCGACCGGGGCATGGGAATATGCGGATCCCCATATACATTCGACCCATGGCTCGACGGTCATGTCCGGTGACGGGTATACACCGCTTCACATCAGTGCGTGGCACAATGATGTAGAGGCGGCGCAGATCCTTATTGACCATGGCGCCCATGTGGACGTTAAGGCTGGTGATGGGGCAACGGCTTTGCATCTGGCCGCCTCGCTTTACAAAATCAAGACCGCAGTTCGGCGATATCGGATGGCCTTGTTGCGCAAGAGGCGATCTGAGGGGCGCGGCGGTGATAGCAGCGGCTTGGAAGAGGGCTTGGTGGCCAAGGAACAGGAGCAACAGCAACTTGGTGCGGCGATGGTTGACCTGCTTGTTGCCCATGGCGCTGATGTGAACGCCAAAGATAATACGGGTTATCCCGTCCTTCATTGGGCTATTGGCTATAGGCGGCTGCCGGGCGGGCCGTTGGTTGCTGGGGAGTTGATGGCCGATGCGTCTGTGGTACGGGCCCTTGTGAGCCATGGGGTTGATTATGCCGCGACTGATGCGGGCGGTAAATCGGCATCGCAATTAGCCGGTGAGGGTGGTGGTTTCTTGGGCAAGTTATTTAAGTAACCGCCTGGTATTTCTGTGGTCGCTGTGGTTCATTGGCTGTAAGACAGTACCTGGTTTTAATTGGTGGTTCCTGGCTTCATGCTCTCATCTTTAAGCCTCTGTTCCGAGATGGTGGCTGTTGGTGTTGGGACCGCTCTTGATTGATATGGGCTAAACATGCGGGTTTAAGTATCCCACCCAAGGCGATGTGCAGGCTTCGTATTTCAGGTTCCATGGTTAGTGTTCGGATCGGCTATTTGTTGATACATCGTCACTTCTGGAAAACCGTATACTTGTTTGCATGCAAGATCCACGAATCAATGCCTTGGCGCGGCAACTGGTCAGGTATTCCACGCGTTTGCGGCGTTCTGACCGGGTTCTCATCGATCTATACGAAGTGCCCGCGGAAGTTGGCGTGGCTTTAATTCGGGAATCACGTGCAGTGAACGCAATTCCCGTGATCCAAGAAACAAGTATGGCGATCCGGCGGGAGATGTGCCGGGGGGCGACAGATCCTCAGTTCAAACTGCTGGGTAAGCATCGATTGGCGCTGACAAAGGAGGTGGATGCTTATATTGCCATTCGCGGATCACACAATATTGCCGAAACTTCCGATGTTGGCCCGGATCAAATGGGTATTGTGGAGAAGCATTTCAAGCGGTCGCTTGATTGGCGCATCTCGAAAACGCGATGGTGCGTGTTGCGTTGGCCGTATCCCGCGATGGCGCAACTTGCCGGCATGAGTACAGAAGCGTTCGAGGATTTCTATTTCAAGGTCTGCCTGCTTGATTACCGCCGTCTTAGGACGCCGATGCAGGCGCTCAAGCGTCTGATGGATCGTACGGAGGCAGTACGCATCAAAGGTCCCGGTACGGACTTGCGTTTTAGCCTTAAAGGGATGAAGGGTATTGTCTGTTGCGGTGAATACAATCTTCCGGATGGCGAAGTGTTTACGGCGCCACGGCGCGATTCAGTTGAAGGGAAGATTACTTATAACGTGCCTTCGGTTTACAATGGCGTGAGTTTTGATCAGGTCTGCTTTGAGTTTGAAAAAGGGCGTATCACGCAAGCGAATGCAAGCAATCGCAAGGCTCTTAACGCCATCCTGGATCGAGACGAAGGGGCCCGGTTTATTGGCGAGTTTGCAATTGGCGTGAACCCTCTTATCCGCGAACCAATGCGAGATATTCTTTTCGATGAAAAAATTGCTGGTTCATTTCATCTTACTCCAGGTCAGGCATATGAAGAGGCGGATAATGGCAACCGCAGTAAAGTCCATTGGGATCTGGTCTGTA
The DNA here is from genome assembly GCA_963579995.1 of Phycisphaerae bacterium. Classification (GTDB taxonomy): domain Bacteria; phylum Planctomycetota; class Phycisphaerae; order Phycisphaerales; family Phycisphaeraceae; genus UBA6626. The sequence continues at coordinate 5,196 of CAUZIY010000023.1, read as the reverse complement.
TCCAACGCCCAGATTACGGTGGTGGCGAAATCTGGTTCGATGGTAAGCTTGTTAGAAAGAACGGCAGGTTTATCCCCCGAAGCCTGGAGTTGCTTAATAAGCGATGATGTGGCTGCTTGAATCATGCCGGAACGGATGGGCTCGATCCCCGGCGGCAGATCAGATAGGCATTCGCCGTCCCAAGCGAGACCCTTGCACGAAATTGAGTAACGGCACTTGGGTGTCTGTTTGGTTGTAGGTTACCATTCGGGCGGTATACCAAGATGGCAACCTGTTACCAGACCTGCCGCGGGGCGACGGATGGTTTGGTTTTGCATCGATAATGGCATCGACGCAAATCCTGGTAGTCGGATGCAGGCTTGGGTCTGTTCTCTTATCCCGATCGCAGGGGGGTTTATGAGCCCCCGATTTCAAGCAGTTCAATTTCGAAGACAAGTGTGCTGTTTGGCGGAATGCCAGGCCGGCCGGCTTCGCCGTACGCCAAGTCGGGAGGGATAAAGATATTCCATGTGCCGCCAACCTTCATGAGTTGCAATGCTTCGGTCCAGCCGGGGATTACGTTGTTCAAGATAAATGAGGCGGGCGTGCCGCGGCGGTGTGAACTGTCAAATTCGCGATCATCGATCAGGGTGCCACGGTAGTGTACGCTAACGCGATCAGTTGCTTTGGGCGATGCCCCGTCACCTTCTTTGACTACCGCGTACTGGAGTCCACTGGGCAGTGTTACGACGCCCTCATTCTTGCCGTTTTCAGCCATGAACTTTGCGCCGGCTTCGTGATGCTTGGTTGCTTCTTCACGGTGCCGTGTTGCTATTTCCTGACGCATTTCCTCCAGAGTCTGTTGCATTTGTTCGTTCGTCATCTGTAGTTGTTGGTCTAGGACGACGTCACTAAATCCTTTGATGATCAGTTGTGGGTCGATACGGAATCCGGTGCTCCGCGCCTGCCTTCCAAGTGTTGCGCCGAGCGCATAGCTGATTCGGCTTCCATTTTCCGTTATCGTGCCAGTGGCTATTTCAGGCTGGCCGCCTTCTTGTTGGGCGTATACCAGGCCAACAATTAAAACCAGTCCACATATGATTAAAGAGAGTCTTTTCATTTGGGATTCCTTCCGAAGTTTGCTGTGGCCGTGTTTTGCGGTTCATTTTAGCTGGGTGTTTCTGCCGTTTGTGCCGCAGTTTAGTTGGGATCTTGGGACGCTGCACCACATCGTTCGTATCGGTTGCCTGCCTTGTCGTCGATACTGCTTGGGCCTGCTAGCCGGAATTTAGGCGCATCCTTAAAGATGTCCGGCTGTTTCAGATGCCATCGCCACAAGCGATAAGTGGTGCTGGTGTGAATGACGCCAAGGCCGTAGATGACAGAACGGCAAAAATTGATTGAACTGGCTTCGGGGAAATACTTAGTGGGGCATGATAACTCACCAATGGAGAATCTGAATGCAGCGGCCTGAGTGAGCATCTGGTTGTCAAAAACAAAGTCATCAGAATTTGACTTTAAAGGCAATGTTTCCAGCACTTGTCGAGAAAAGGCGCGATAGCCGGTGTGAAACTCGGAGATCTTGGTGCCCAACATCAAGTTTTGGTAGGCCGTGAGAAGCCGGTTGGCCACGTGCTTGTATAAGGGCATTCCACCACGTCGGGCCGTATTGCCCAAGATCCGTGAACCGAGAACGACATCATAAATACCTGATGCGACCATTCCTGCCATTGCAGTGATCAGCCGCGGATCATATTGGTAATCAGGGTGCAGCATGACCACGATGTCAGCTCCCGCGCGAAGTGCTTCGGTATAGCATGTTTTCTGGTTGGCGCCGTAGCCCAAGTTCTCCCTGTGTACAAAGGTGGTAATGCCTAGTTCTCGAGCCGCCTCGACGGTTTGGTCGTCACTGGCATCGTCGACAAGGAGAACTTCATCCACAATATCCTGTGGAATCTCGTGGTAGGTTTTGGCAAGCGTCTTTGCGGCCCGATAAGCGGGCAAAACCACAACTAAATTCTTTCCGTGGAGCATAATGTCATCAAAGATACACTCCAATTAGGGCATCGACAATATTTCGCCCGATATGTCACTAACGTCAGTGCGATTACGCCAGCTCTGATTCCTCTACTTTGTGTTAGGCAGCGATGGGACGTCGATTCCTTATTTGTCTGATTTTGGTCGTGGTGACACTCGTTGCCTATGCCCGGGTTGTTGAGTTTGAATTCGTTGACTACGACGACAACGAGCGGATTACCGCGAACCGCGCCGTTCACGACGGTCTCACCTGGCAGGCAGTGCGTTGGGCCTGGACGTATACAGACGCCTACTGGCAGCCTCTGACAATGATCTCATTGATATTGGACTGCCAGTTATATGGATACAGTAATCCGGCAGGCCATCATCTGACCAACTTGGTATTTCATGTCCTCAATGTACTGCTTTTGTTTTGTTTGATGGTTCGGATGACTGGGCGGGATGTTCCCAGTGCAATCGTGGCCGCTCTGTTTAGTCTTCATCCACTTCATGTGGAGTCAGTTGCGTGGGTTTCTGCCCGGACCGACGTATTGAGCACCGCATTCGGGCTGATAGCACTTTTGGCATATGTCTGCTATGTGCGCCGGATGAAGTTCGTCTGGTTTGCTGCTGCATGGTTCGCGATGGCCTTGGGGCTACTAGCCAAACCTTTGCTTGTCACACTCCCACTTCTCATGCTTTTGCTTGATTATTGGCCACTGGGTCGGTGTCAAGATCTAAGGAGGTCAGTGTCAGGGAGTTTTAACTGGCTTGGCCGGTATCGAGGTCGTTGTCCCGTGGGCATGGGCTTATTGATTGAAAAGATTCCCTTTCTTGTATTGTCACTGGTGATGGGGATAACGACGATCGTGGTTGAACTTCACGGTGAGGCGATGATTTCAACTTACCGGGTGACACTCGTCGACAGGATGGCCAATGCAATTGCGGGTTATGCCTGGTATATCTGTAAAACCGTTTGGCCGACTGGCCTGTCGGTGCTCTATCCCCATCCAAATTTGCCCGGTGGTGTACCTTGGACAAGTTTGCAGATTTTAGGTGCTGGGGTTCTTCTAGTTGGCCTAACCGTTTTGAGCCTGCTGTATCGGCGTCATTCCTATCTGATAATTGCTTGGTTATGGTATCTGATTGCATTACTACCCATGATTGGTTTGGTCCAGGCCGGTAAGCAGGCAGTGGCTGATCGTTATACATACGTGCCCCAGATTGGCCTATTCATCATGATTGTTTGGGCTGGTGCAGATGTGGTTCGACGGTGGTCGATCAATCGGATTGTTACAGGCTTGGTGGTTTTTATGGTTCTTATGGGCTGCATGGTTGTCAGCTGGCAGCAAATAGGTACATGGGAGAATTCGCAGACACTGTTCCGCCATGCGATCTCAATTCATCCCAACAACTCAGTCATCCTGAACAACCTGGGTAATGTCGTGGCGGGCCAGGATCGGGATGAGGCTTTGCAGCTTTATCGACAGGCCTTGGATGTTGATCCGGTCTCAGCAAAGGCGCACACGAGTTATGGCAATGCGCTTCTCGGTTTTGGAATGGTGGAGGAGGCGATTTACCACTATCGCGAAGCACTGCATCATAATGTGCAACTTCAAGAGGCGCACTACAACCTCGGTACGGCACTCAGTCAGCATGGTGAAATTGAAACGGCAATCCAGCACCTTCGGGAAGCTGTTCGTCTGGGACCCGATCATGCACTTGCGCATTACAACCTTGGTGCATTGCTGGCGGCAACAGATGATCTAAGTGAAGCAGCCTTTTTTCTCGAACGGGCAATGCAGCTAGACCCCGACTGGACACCTCCCCTGACGGCATTGGCGTGGCTTTATGCTGTATATCCAGCACCAGATCTGCACGACCCCATTGCCGCGATCCAACTTGCTTTTCGTGCGGCTGAAATATCCTCCTACCAGGATGCAGAGATACTTGACGCGTTAGCAGCAGCTTATGCTTCGGCCTCGGATTTCGAAAAGGCTGTTGCAACCGCCCAAGATGCCCTTCGGGTGGCGACTGCTGCCGGCAGTGAGAATCTGGTTCGATCAATTACCGAAAAGGTTAGTTTATACCGCCAGAAAAAACCTCATGTGCCGGTGAGTTCTGCGCCATAACCGGGAACTTTCAGGATGATCTTTTCAACAGGAGAACATCGCGTGATCGCAAAGTCGAAGGTTAGAACTGGATTTGCCGGTGGTATCGCCGACCAGGGGTTATGGGGGGGGAATGGTGCAGCTTGACGCAGGTAATCGGAGCCATGCAGGTTTATTGGGCCGGCTGTGAGATTGTGATCGCGTTTGTCTGGGGAGCTATAGTCTGCGTACTGGTCGTTCCGTCTGGCCATGTAACGGCGACTTGATACGGTCTGTTATTTTGTCCACGGCCAAACGTCAAGGTACTGCTCGATTGGCTCAGGTAGCCGCCGCCGGCATAGACCTCGGCCGTTTGGCTGGTCATGCCGTGGCTTTCAACGGTGACCCGTGATCCTACTGCCATTAGATTACCCGGTCGGCCAGCCAGGCGTATCATCAAAAAGCGGGCTGATCCGTGGTGATCAAAGCCAAGCAATGGCCCATTGTTTGTTGCGATGACGAAGTCGGGTTTGGTGTCGCCGTTGAGGTCAAGCGTGACCAGGCCTTTTGCGTCCTTGGGGACGATCAAGCCGGTTTTGTTGGGCCACATGGGTGAGAACATTCCATGGCCATCACCACGCAATAGGAGGCTGAGACCGCCATCAAGATGGCCGGTTTCAGGTTGGGGGCTAAAGAAATTTTGAACCATATAAAGGTCACTATGGGAATCGCCGGTGACCTCCGTTAATACAAGTCCAAATCCTGGGGACGCTTGTGCCAGGCGTGGCAGTGGATGAGAAGTTAACCCACCGCTGCCATCGTTGATTAGAACAACGGATTCGAGCGTATTGACAGCCAGTTGGAGCGCATCCTGTAGATGAGCCGGGCTATAAATTTCCGGTAGAGTTGCTGCGGCGAAGGCGTCGAAGGTTTTGAACTGTGGTGCGAGGAAGGGCATGGCATTGGTCGAGCAACTTTTGCCACGCCACGGGTACAACTTGTCATGTTCGTAAATTGCCTCAAGGATCCTTGGCTGACCTTGTTGGGCAGGATCGAAGTCACCGTAGTAGAGTAATACCGGACTGTCCTTGCTTGCTCGATACGGTGTGTT
>CAUZIY010000022.1:0-29867 GCA_963579995.1 Phycisphaerae bacterium | reverse complement strand
CGTGGTCGATGTCACCAACGCTGATATCCCAGCTTTTACGCATTTTGATGATCTCATCGGGTTCATACGCAAAACCCTCCGGCCCACCGCGAAATACGTAAGTGCCAGGATCTAAATGCTGTGCATTTTCAGCACTGTTGGTAAGAACGATATCAGCCCATCCATGGTCCTTGAAGTCACACGCGATGGCACTGGTTGCCCCTCGTCCTGCCAGTGAACTACGCCGATCGGGTCTGAATCCATCCTTCCCACCATAATAGATATATGAGTCTACATCACCGATTGCATTACGAGCCGTTTGATTAATAAAGATGACCTGGGGGTGTTTGTCATCACTAGTTCGTGCAATGAATACGCGTCGAGCACCCTCCGTGTTAAGCCATACAGGCTCTGAAACAATCCCCTCAGATGTGCCGCAGAATATTGGCGATTCAATACTGTACATTGTGTCAGTTCGTGTTTGACAAAGTGCCACGTCATCAAATCCATTGCCGTTAAGATCGCCGACTGCCACATCACATGCCCGGTGACTGGGTAGCGGGGTTCGCCGTTGCTCACTGAAACCATCTGCACTGCCCCAGTAGATCCATGAGCATTCTTGATTGTTTTCTTGATCACGGCCAGCAAATACGAGATCGATATGGCCATCATTATTGATGTCGCCATTAGCAACCGACAGCATTCTTGGGCATTTGAATTCCAATGGCGATGAAAAGCTGCGGTCGTGGTTGACGGGGACAAGAAATGATCGAGTGGCGAACGGTACAAATACGTGTTGGATGCCATTTAGGTTGATAATCTTGGCAATTGGTCCAGTGGCCCCGACCTTCTCTTCTTCCGATAGCCCTTCCTGCTCTTCACTGATAGTGGTGTCGGATTCGTCACCAACCTGCAGGTCGGTAAACCGATCTGGGGAAATTCCATCAGGACTGCCCCAATAGATGCGTGGAGGGGCGTCCGGCGAAAGAGCATAAAGGTCCGCGTAACCATCACCATCGAGATCACAAGCGCCAAATTGATCTGCGGTAATATCGAGGTCAGTATACGTTTTTGGCTCAAAGCCGAATTCGCCTTGATAAAAAATCCGCAACTTCCCCTGGGTCAGTAGCGCCAGGTCGGGTTTGCCGTCACCGTTAAAATCACCGGCAGCCAGTGACGTGCACACATGAGCAGGAATATGACGTTGGTAACGCTCGGTGAGCCCCTCGGGTGAACCGAAATATATATAGGCGTTGAACATCCCGGCATTACCGCTTTTTTGCATGCCGATGACCAGGTCATCGTAACCATCGCCGGTCAGATCAGCCGTGACTGCTGTTGGCGACCCGCCGGAGGGTAATTCGCTCCGACTTGGACTGCCTAGGACGTCGCTGTACACATAGGCCGGCGGCGCCTCGAGGTGTTCCTGTGCGTTGCAAAACAGGATCTCGATGTGACCATCTTTATTGAGGTCGAAATGATGAATCCGTTGCAGTATTCCTGCCTTGGAGACATACAGATTTTGCCCTCCGTTGCCGAACGCGCCTTCGCGAAAACAATCAAAACCCCGCGTAAGCCACGTATTTGCAGTATTGCTCATAGAGCTGGCACTCCCTTGGTTTGTAGCCGATTCAATAGGATACTTTTATAATCTTGCATGGGGGATTTAATTATGGCAAACACGTACTTCGGTAATACGAGGCGTGCAGCCGCCATTGGTTGCACCCAGTGCCAACCGATACTGCACCCAGCATCCATTATCGTTTAAAGCTTCTGCCGATTGGCCATTGTTAAACCAGTGGTTTTCGCCATCCGGTCCAGTCCAGGATGCCGCATCGAGCGCCTCTTCGTGACCACTGAATCGTAGTTGAGCCTTTACCCACGTTTTGGGTCCAAGTTCGGCTTCCCAAGCAATGCTTGTCACATGCTTGCCTTCTGGGAGTTTGAAAGGTGCGGATGTGTAGTATTCCTCATTGCCACCATCCACCAAGTTGCCCGGTTGCTCGTGTTGCATGCCGTGAGGACCTGAGGTAGGCAAGCGGGTGGGATTCTGTTCATCGAGTCCGTTGGGGCCATTCCAGAGGACGAAGGAATCGCCCATGTGATCGCCGAATGTCTTGTGGTTGGCGATCGCCAAATCGATGTAGCCATCTTCATTGAAATCTGCGGCGACGCATCCTGATGAAGAATGGGTGCGAATGCGACTTCGGTTCTTATTTGAATAATGTCCATTTGGTCCCCCCCAGTAGATATACGAATCAACGTCGCGTTCAATTAGACTTTTGTAGGCGGTGCAGAAGATGTCTAGGTATCCATTGTGATTGAAATCAGCCACACTTAGGCCAATGACTGACTGGCTTTCCAACTGGGTGTGACGATGGGGTTGCATTCCCTCTGGGCCATTCCAGTAAATATCGATGAACGATTCATGGGGAACATTCATCCTGGGTTTGCCACCGCCTATAAGTAGATCCAAGTATCCATTTCCCGTAAGGTCGCGAGCTAGCGGCGTTCCATGGTTTCCATTCAATGGAAATAATTGCATGCGGTTGCTGCTGAACCCTTCAGGCCCTCCCCAGAGAATCCCGCATAAACCATCTGCAACGGGGTTCACGATCAAATCAAGCCACCCATCGTTGTTCATGTCTGCTAGGCGTACCCACCGAACACTGGTCCGCATGAATTCGTCCGGTCCGTAAAGGGCCGTGACAATTTGAGGATGTTCCAAGTCAAAGCCGTCGGGTGTACTTCGGTAAATAAGAATGTCCGGGCTGTAGAACAGTCCGATGATCAGTTCCAAGCAGCCATCGTGATCGATGTCGCCGGCGCTTAAATCCAAACCATGGCGCATTGGAATAATTTCATTCGGTTGATGTGAAAACCCCTTTGGTCCACCCCGAAACACATAGGTTCCAGGGTCCAGGTGCATGGCGTTTTCGGAACTGTTGGCAATGACGATGTCAGGCCATCCGTTTTCATTAAAGTCGCACATCATGGCACTGGTTGCGCCGCGGCCCGCAAGCGCATCGCACCGATTTGGATGAAAACCGTCGGGGCCACCGTAGTACACGTACGAATCGACATCGCCGGTGGCATTGCGGGCGGCCTGGTTGATGAAGATGACTTGAGGGGTCGTGTCGTCGTTCGTGCGTGCAATAAATACACGGCGGGCCCCTTCGGTGTTTAAGTGAATAGGATGGGGGTCGATCCCCTCGTCCGTGCCGCAGAAAACGGGCGATTGGATGCTGTACATTTTGTCCGTTTGCTTTTGGCAAATAACGATGTCATCATGACCATTGTTGTTGAGGTCTCCAACCGCAACATCGCACGCCCGATGGGTGGCCATTGCGGTTCTTCGCTGTTCACTGAAACCGGCTTCCCCACCCCAGTAAACCCAAGAGCATTCCTGGCCTGTCGATTGGTCACGGCTGGCAAAGACGAGATCTGAATAGCCGTTGCCGTTCATGTCACCACACGCAACAGCCAATGCCTGCTGACACTTAAACTCAAGAGGAGGCCCAAAGCCTCGGTCCTTTCCAACGGGAACCAGGAATGTGCGATGTGCGAATGGGACGAAGAGGTGTTGCCGGCCGTCCAAGTGAACAAACATTGCCAGAGGGCCGGTCGCGGCCACTTTTTCTTCTTCGGAAAGACCTTCCTGCTCGTCACTGATCGATACGTCCGAGTTGTCTCCAACCGGAACTTCTGAAACTTGCTGTGGGTCGATCCCATTGGGGCCACCCCAGTAGATTCGAGGTGGTGCGTTGGTCGTTAGGGTATAAAGTTCGGCGTAACCATCGCCGTCAAGATCGCTTGCGCCGAGTTGATCGGCGGTAATATCCAGGTCGGTGAAATACCTTGGCTCGAACCCTCGTTGGCTTTGATAGAAAACGCGGAGTTTGCCTTGTGTGATTAGGGCAATGTCGGGACGCCCATCTCCATTAAAATCGCCCGTAGTCAGAGTTGTGCATAAATGGGCGGGGATCTGGCGATGGTGCCGTTCGGTGAGGCCCTCTGGGCCGCCATAGTAAATGTATGCATTGAATAGACCTTGGTTTCCAGTTTTTTGCATCCCGATGACCAGGTCATCATAGCCATTGCCGGTCAGGTCCATCACGGCCCCGGTGGGCGAACCGCCAGAGGGCAACTCCATCCGTCGTGGATTCGTCAGCACATTGCTGTAAACGGAAGCCGGTGGGGCTTCCAAGTGTTCTTGGGCGTTGCAGAATACGAGTTCAATGTGGCCATCTTTGTTGGTATCGAAGAGATGAATCCGTTGCAGTATTCCTGCCTTGGAGACATACAGATTTTGCCCTCCATTCCCAAACGTGCCTTCGCGAAAACAATCAAAGCCCCGCGTAAGCCATGTATTCGCAGTCTTACTCATAGGGATCTAGTCTCAAGTGTCGCAATACATGTTGGCGGCGGGCAGGTATTCATTTTGTTGTGGGTGAACGGAGTTAATTCACGCCTTGGGATGTTTGCCATAAAGCGCGAGCAGATTTTGATCCCTGATAGCGAATATCGTTCTCCTCAAGGATTGTTTCAGTTGATTCGGTAATTTCATTACGATCAAAGACAAGCGTGTCACCTTGGCGGCCCGCAAATTTAAAGGTGATATATTTCCCGTTACTGTCACGTAGAATTTTAACAAGATGGTCCAGGTTTTTGATTTGAATATCATTGACTTCGGAAAGGGTGGCAAAGAGGGGGTCGTTGTATCCTTTGGTGATGCGATGGGGGAACATCGGGGAGCACACTGCAATGATTTGTTCACCGGGGAATGCCACTTCATCATCACTTCGTTCGATCAACGGGCTGCCCGATCGGCTCAGAAACCGTCGTGCTTGACCGAGTGAGGAAATGAATTCCTGTGTGGCGATCGAGAATACAAGTGGGCCGTAGATGAAATACTCTGGATAGTGATTTCTAAGGAATGGGATTACAAGATCTCGCCGCACTTTGACGGGCACGTCGATAAGCTGCGATTCGCCATTACGATATACAGTCATTGAAACTTTTGATTGTTGCGCAAGTCTCGAAATTTGATAGAGAAAAGCCAGCCGCAGGTCATCAGTGATTTGGATCTTGCCTTCTCGGTCTAAACTGTAGTCACCTATTTTTGTGATGATGTCCCATTCATGAAGGGGGTTGTCTTCTCTGCTATAGGGTTTGCGAATCATGGCGCCACCCATATGCGTATTTAACCCCAACTTGTTTCGTAGCGAATCGTTTTCTACTGTTTGAAAAGTGTCGAATAAATGGGGCTTGCCATCGTACCGGCCGTCATTCACATCGGTGAGAAATGTGTCGATTTCTTCTGCCGGTATGAGGTATCCGATATTGTCGGCTTCTCGGATACCGGAAAAGACTAGCCCAACAATTTCGTCGCCAATCATTGCCGGGCCACCGCTATTCCCGGGGTTCAGGGCTGCGTCAATCTGAATTCGCAGGCCACTGGTGTCATGTGGGTGGTATCTGGTGAACTCGATTCTCGAAACGATTCCTTCGGTAATGGAAAGCTCGTTGCCCCCTATCGGATAGCCGTAGACATTGACCGTGTTCTTGACCTTGGGTAGATGTGGTGACAGGGTCAAGGCGGGGTGTTCAGCGAAGAAATCGGTGTCATCCAGTTGCAGGACAGCCAGATCAATTTCTGGCGCGATAGCTTTGACGGTGGCGGACACTTTGTTATCTGATTGGTAGGCCTGTACATAAATCTGGCTAGCATAGCCAACAACATGTGCGTTGGTGAGAATAACTTGCCCATTGATCACAACGCCCGATCCGGAGGATTTCTGTGGAGCCCGTTTAGTCCATGGACGGGTGAGGCTGGGATATCGGTGTGTGACCAATACCTTGACGACAGATGGGCGCACGATGTTTTGAGCAGTGGCGGTAATTGCTGGTGTGCCAAGAAATAAGATGCACAAGATCAATGGGACGGGAGATTTCATTGGCAGTTCCTATTCATCAGCCAGTCATGCCATGATTCACCTTGGCTAGCGGAGTGGGTCCCGCAGTACAGCAAACCGTCCACATGATTTTGGAATTCGAGATAGCCATTATGACGGTTGTCAGCTTTATCAAGATTCAATTGTCTGGTACCTGAACGTGATTGGTTGCAGAGGATTTTCGATTAATCAAAAATAGAACACCTCCGAAGGTACCCATGATCAGAAAAGGCATGACCATCATAATGATAATCGACAGGTTGTAGCCACGGCCAGTTGATATGGCTCGCGCCAGGGCATCCGCGTTATTGCCCGGTGATGTGAGCTGGCCATCTTCAGCAGGAACTGAAAGCTTGCAAGCCGGGCACGCCATGGCCGGTGATGGGCTAAACAAGCCAATCCAGACCACGAGGATCATCATGGCAAGTTTCAGATGTGTGAAATGGGTAAAGCCATTCATTTGGGGATATACCACTTATATCTTAGTCTTACTGTATCTTTATAGATTGCCAATTACATTAATTCAATGCCATGAGGGGTTCCCGTAAGAACGACCAAAAAAACAATGAGGGCAGAAGAATTATTGTATCTACCAAATCAAATATTTCTATTCATTTGATTTCCAGGGTTGTTGGCATGGAGCTAAGGGAAATAAGATTGCAGCGGGCCATTTGCCACTAGGCTCGATAGGGTTGAGGCAGACTGATGGACGGCCAAGCGAATCCTTGTGGTTCATGTCGATACATACGCCGGAGTATTTTCAGATTGGCCACTGCAAGCGAGGTGCCAAGTGATTGACTATTGCGGATGATCTTGAGGTTTACGGTCTTCGCATCCCGGTTTGACCGAATGAGCTTTTCGAAATAATCAGAAATACAAAGCAAACCACGTCGAGTATGAAGCATATGCCCATTTACTACCATATTTACATCGCCGCGTTTCAACTTGCCATCTGCCGGAGTGTCCGTTTGATCGGGCAACATGTCGAATAAGAATTCACTGAATCACTTCGTCGTCGGTAAGTTTGACGATTGCGGATGTTCCGCCGTCAATCGGAATCATATGGCCGGTAACGTAACGCGCCGCGTCGGGCTTCAGTGTTTAGGGTTGGCCCGTCGCTTCAGGGGGCAGCATTGCCAAATGTCGTCGTGGCCAATTGTGGCCCAGGCCGAATACCACGATCCCCACAGGGAAGATTCAATATAAATGGTTGGCGAGTAGCTTAATTGCATTATGGCTGGCCGTGAAAGTTATTCGATGTTCTGTACCTGCTCTTTGATTCGGTCAATGGCGGCCTTTACTTCGACGACGGCGCGACTGATCTGACCGTCATTGGATTTGCTTGCAATCGTATTGGCTTCCCGAAGCATTTCCTGGGCGATAAAATCAAGAGTGCGGCCCGTTGGCTCGTTGTCATTGGCCTGAACGATATCGTCAAATTGCTCAAGATGGCCGACAAGACGTGATATTTCCTCGGAAATGTCAGATCGTTCGGCGAAGATGGCTACCTCTCGGATCAGATCGGGTTCATTGATCTGGAGTTCTGCTCGGGCCAAGAGTTGATCAATACGTGCACGCAATCGTTGGTGATATTCTTCGACAACCTTTGGTGAGCGTTGCTTGATCGTCTTGATATTTTGTCGAATTGCATCTCGTTGGTTGTCCAGGTCTATTGCAACGGTTTGTCCTTCTGTGGCACGCATCTTTGTGAGGCGGTCACAGGCTTTCTGGGTCAAGCTGAGCACGGGTTGCCTAGCATTTTTCACTAGATCTTCATTGTCTTTGGTCGTCACCATGATTCCTGGAAGTGTGAGCAGTACAGTTAAGTCAACATTAAGATTCTGTTCGGTAGATGCCAGTTTGGATCGGATTGCTTCCAGATGATCCAGGTACATTTCCAAGGATTCATGGTTCATTTGATATGTGGCTTGAGCGTCGGGTTTGTGCATGGTGACAGTCAACGTGAAGGAGCCACGGTACACCCTTTTTCGTATTACAGCGTCAAGTTCTGCTTCTAGCCCAGCAAGCTCCTCAGGTAGACGGGTGGTCACTTTAATGTATTTATTGTTGAGGCTGCGCAATTCCACAGCGTAGTACACCGAGTCCACCTTTTCGGCGGCATCACCAAAGCCAGTCATAGATCTGATCACGTTACGGGTTGCCTTTGTTACCAGGAGCTGTGGATTGCTTTGGTTGTTGAACTTATACAGGTTTCTTTTCCAGCTTCCCGCTCATTATTTAGGGAAGTAGGATTTTGTTATAACGTACTTGTTGCTGCAAGGTGTGAGAAAGATTCTGCCCGATCTGTTTGATGCAACCATCAATCTCGGTAGTCCTAATCGGAGTTATTCAGAGTCTGGGGTGATTGGACTGTCATTGTCAGTCCCGTCAACGCCGGTTGAAATATCGGTAGAGATCTCCAAGGCATCTAGCACGTCTGGTTGGGTGGGATTTGGTTCAATGTTTTCTGTTTGAAGGCCATCCGGTGGTGTGACCTGGTTGGCTGGCACGATGGCCCACTGCATGGCCATGGCCAGCAGGATGAAGCATACAAACATGGCAACTGTGAACCAGGTGAGAAAATCACCGGTTTTGGCACCAAAGACCGACTGGTCACTGCCACCACCACCACCAAAAGCGCCGCTGAGGCCGCCGCCACGTGGTTTTTGGACCAAGATAACGAGCATCATAAATAGACAAACGACGACAAACGCGATTGCCAAGAAAACCACAAGCATTGCAAATACCCTTTACATCGGGGACCAATCTTTTGGAGTCGGGGCCCCCGGCTATCCGCCGGGTGGCATGTTCCGCACCGACCACCTTTCGTACCATTATCATCAACTGACGGTCGCTTTGACAATCTGGCTAAAGTCATCGACATTCAAAGATGCTCCTCCAACGAGGAATCCGTCTACATCCTCACAGGCAATGAGTTTAACTGCATTATCTGGCTTAACGGAGCCGCCGTATTGTATCCGCACGGCCTGAGTTGCGTTGCCTTGGGCAATCTGATCCTTCAGGGTATGGCGTAGTAGCTGATGGGCGTTCTGTGCATCATCCGGCGTTGCGGTATTTCCGGTTCCGATGGCCCACACCGGTTCATAGGCAATAGTTACGTGGCTGAGCTGCTCGGGACTCACGTTGGCCAAGCCGCGTAGTAACTGACCGCAAATGATCTTTTCGGTATGGTTTTGTGCACGTTGCTCACCAGTCTCTCCAACACAGAGGATCACATCAAAGTTAGCATCAAGAGCCGCCAGTACCTTCTCGTTAACCGTGGCATCCGATTCACCCAGAATATGTCGCCTTTCGCTATGGCCTGCGAGCACAACATTGGCGCCAATATCGGCGAGCATTGACAGGCTGACTTCGCCAGTAAACGCTCCATTCGACTGATGGTAGAAATCCTGTGCACCTAGGCGAATGGTTGATTCTGCAATGATCGCTCCAACTTGGGCCAAGTATGGGAAAGCCGGACAGATTACCATATCAGCATGGTGTGACTGTTGAAGGTTATCTACCAGCGCCCGTGCCAGGTCTCGTGCCTGGTCCAAGTGCAGGTTCATTTTCCAATTGCCGCCAATAAACGGCCTTAGTTGATCCATGAAAGCAGTCCAAGGTATTTGGGTGGCCGACTTGAAACCGGATCCCATCTAGCCAGCCGGCACTTGGTTAAAGACGCTGGGGGATGACATGATCTGCCGTGCCCCGCGTTGGTTGAGTGAGGTCAGTGCCTGTTTAGTCATTTTGCCGAGTTGTTTGCTACTGGCTTGACCTTCGAATTCTAGGCACTTAGAACCATCGGGCGCTAAAGCGCGAACTCTCAATGAAAATCCATCGACACCGAGATCACCAATTGGTTCTACCAATACGGCTACGGGACTATGGCAGTTGGCGCCTAGCCCGCACACAATTTCGCGCTCGGCATGTACTGCAGAGGATGTGATCGAGTCATTTAACGGCAGGCATCTTCGTATTGTGACATGGTCATCAACACGGCACTGAACGGCTAAGGCGCCTTGTCCCGCAGCAGGAAGGATCTGTGTAAGATCAATTGTTGCGGCGAGATGCTCGCGGAGATCAAGACGGCGTAGTCCCGCACACGCTAATAACGTGGCGTCATGGGCGTGATCGTCAAGCACACGTCGCAAACGTGTTTCCACGTTGCCACGTAGCGGGTTGATCTGCAGATCACTGCGCAACCGAAGCATTTGTGCGGCACGTCGTGGGCTGTTGGTGCCGATGGTTGCACTGTGAGATAGATCTTTAATGCAAGTGGCACCATTCTTGCTGATCAGGCAGTCTCTTACATCGCCACGGCGCGGGATAGCGGTAATTGCCAATCCATCACGGCAACCGGTTGCAGGGAGGTCCTTGACGCTATGCACAGCAATGTCAGCGCCACCATCGAGCAAGAATTTCTCAACGGTACTGACAAACTGATCTTTATTATTTCCTTCTTCAGCGTGAGACCATTGATTAGATGACGAATTGAGATCGCCGATCGTATCAAGCCATTTGTATTCAACGCAAACGTGCGGATTCAATCGGCCAAGTGTTTGTCCAATCAATTGCGCTTGCCGTCGGGCCAGTTGGCTGCGTCGTGATGCAATTGAAATCGGTCGAGGGCTGTTACGCAATTGAAAGCTCCTAGCGGTGCCGATACTATACCGCAGTATCGGCGAGGACGTATCTTATCATGGCCGCACGATTAAATGTTGCACTGACTGGTGCAAGTGGATTTGTTGGTTCTTATATCTTAGCCAGGCTGCTGACCAGCGGCCATAAGGTTCAGGTGCTAATACGCCGACCAGCCCATTTTTCGCCCAAGATTGCAGATGCCAAGCTGCATGTCATCCCAGGTTCCCTGTTCGATGACCGTGCTCTAAGCCAATTGGTGCAGGGTGTGGACGCCGTAATCCATATTGTGGGAATTATTCGCCAGATTCCTGGTGCTGGCCAGACCTTTGAGCGGATCCATGCCGAATCGACACAACGCCTGATCAGTGCAGCCAAGCAGGCCGGAATCAAGCGGTGGGTGCACATGTCAGCTTTGGGCAGCCGCCCGGATGCCATGAGTACCTATCATGCAACCAAATGGCAAGCGGAGACTTATGTCCGGAAAAGTGGTTTGGATTTTACAATTTTCCGCCCATCGATCATCCACGGGCCTGATGGCGAGTTCATGCAGATGATCAAGGCTTTTTGGTGTAATTTCATGCCGCCATTTGTGCCCTATTTTAGTGCCGGTCCATTTGGAACTGGCGGGGCGGGACGTCTACAACCCGTTTGGGTTCAAGATGTGGCGAGGTGTTTTGTTGAGTCCTTGGCCAATAGTAATACCTTGGGTGAGACCTATCCCATGGGGGGGCCATCTATTTATAGATGGCCGCAACTATACCAGGTTTGCGCTAGGCACCTGCCCAAGGCAAGGCAAAAAAAAATTCTTGGGGTGCCCGTCTGGAAAGCAAATCTGATTGCCGCGTTGCCGGGCGCTCCATTCAACCGGGATCAGGTTATCATGAGCCAAGAGGATTCAGTTTGTGATATTGGTAAAGTGCAGAGTGATTTCGGATTCAAGTTGGCGGCTTTCGACTCAACGTTTCCTGAGTACGCGACGCAGATCAAATAATCAACTTTTTGTTTGATCGATAAATTGAGCAGTTTTCAGATAGATACATGTGCAAATCCCTATACTACGGATGGTATGATGATGGGGGATGAGGATTTACAAAGGGCAAGTTATGTCTATTCTCATCTGTGGCGAAATGATTTAGATATCTGATGAAGAAGCTAAGCAAACATACAATTTTAACTATCGGCATCCTCGCAGGCCTGATTTTCGGTGGCGTGGTTGGTCAAGTGATGTTCACGGCATATGGGGGCAATGTTCCCACAGCAGCGCTGGAGGGCTTCAAGTTTATTGGAGACACCTTCTTTATCGGTTTATTAAAGATGGTCTTGATCCCGCTGGTCGTATCGAGCGTGATTGTTGGGGTTGCGACGATCGGCGATCCGTCACAACTTGGTCGTGTGGGTGGCTGGACGGTGCTTTACTACTTATGCACGATGGTAATAGCCGTAGTACTGGGGGTATTTCTGGTGACAACCGTCGCGCCAGGCGACCCCAATCTGGATGGTTCTGGCATTGGTCCGGAGGTGATTGCCAAAGGCGAGGCTGCGTACGGACATGAGGGCGAATCAAAACGCCAGAGAATCGAGAAAAAGGCGGAGGCGGGACGGCATGGGGTGGCAGGAGCTTTGTGGGAGTCATTTCGCAATATTGCCAAGCAATTGATTCCAGCCAACCCGATCGGAGCGGCGGCAAAGGGGCAGATTCTGCCGGTGATCGCCTTTAGTTTGATCCTGGGTATTGTTCTCACGTCCATTGGCGCACGGGGTCAGCCGTTAATTGATGTGTTCAAAAGTCTTTTTGCTGCAATCATGAAACTTGTTGACTGGATTCTATGGTTGGCGCCGATGGGTGTATTTTGCCTGGTGACTTGGACTGTAGCACGACTGGGTGGTGAGGAACTGCTTAGACCACTGGCAAAATACATGATCGTGGTGGTGACCGGCTTGTTGGTTCACGGCTTGATTGTATTGCCACTTGTGCTTTGGATCTTCGGTCGCACGAATCCTTACGTATTTATTTGTCAGATGCGCGAAGCGTTAATGACGGCGTTTGGAACGGATTCCAGTTCGGCGACGTTGCCGGTGACAATGGAATGCGCTGAGCAGCTCGGGGGCGTTAGCAAGAAATCGGCAGGCTTTGTTCTGCCATTGGGCGCAACAATTAATATGGATGGCACAGCACTTTATGAAGCGGTTGCCGTCGTTTTTCTGTTTCAATGTTACGGAATTGAATTGGGTGCAACGGAACTGGCCGTAATTGTTGTGACTGCCACGCTGGCTGCAGTTGGTGCGGCTGGAATCCCAAGCGCGGGATTAGTTACCATGGTGATTGTCGTCGAGGCGGTAAACAACTCATTGGGTGGCGACAAGACCCTGCCCTTGGCGGCAGTAGGCATCATTATTGGCGTTGATCGTATTCTCGACATGTGTCGCACAACGGTCAACGTATGGGGCGACGCGGTGGGTGCAAAGATTATTACCAGGATTGCTCCAGATCCGGGCTAAAGATATTTCCGGATGGTTGTTCCCCCCCCCCGTTTAAGTATTTGCAGACGTTCAGGATGGGTGATTGTAGTCATCGGCATGGTCGCAAGTTTTGGGGTGGCCGCCAGCCAGTGGGGATATGCGACATGCTTGCCGGTCCGCCATTCCTGGCTGCATGAAAATTAATATCTTAGATTTGATTTACTTGGCATAAGCAACTGGCAACTATCTTCATCTCCGATCACATCCTTGATACGATTGGATAGTTCCAGATCGGGGGAAACACACAGGCCTTTGAGGCGGAGTAAAACCTCGCAGCCATCCTGTTGTACATGAACGATAATATTTGAGTTGTTTCCCTCGCGGGCGTACTGGTGCAAGACCTGCTTGAGTTGCTCCATTTCGCCATTGGCAAAGCGTCCATTGTCCTGGCGTGAATCGCCGCTATTGTCTTGAGAACCGGCGGGTGATCTCATGACAATCTTAACCGTGTGTGTCAGTTGTTCAGCAGCCTTGTCGATTGGGATTACCTCTTCAATGACGATGTTTGGTTCACCGCGTCGGCGGTCTAAACGGCCTCTTATAAGTACAAGGCTTTCTTTGGTCAGCAGTGAACCTGCAGAGGTGTAGGTATCGCCGAAAGCGACAGCATCAATCGATCCAGTTTGATCCTCAATGGTAATCAACGCCATCTTCTGCCCGGCACTGCGTCCGTTGCGGATGAGTCGTGGGCGCACGTCGGTGATCAGTCCCCCAATGATCACGTCTTGTTCTGTTGAACCCTGCGTCAGCTGTGAGATGGGGGCGGTACAGTATTTTTCCAGCATGCTGCTGTGTTCTTCAAGTGGGTGACTGGAGACATAAAATCCGAGCACGGATTTTTCATGTTGCAGTTGCTCTTTCTTATTCCATGGCGGGATGGTTGGCAACTGTGCCGCAGTTTGGTTGGCAGAGCCTTGTTTGGATGTGGTTGGCTCCGAAAGGCTGTCAAAGAAGTTCATCTGCCCAGCTTCTCGGTCAGCTTGGGCACGACTGCCCGCTTGAATGGAAGCGTCCAAGGTGGCGATCATTGCGGCCCGATTTGGTGCTCCATGAATCGAATCAAATGCACCGCATTTGATCAGAGCTTCGATTGTTGTGCGATTCACCGTGGATAATGTGACGCGTTCGCAGAAGTCATACAGGCTCTTGAATGGTCCCCCATCATGACGGGCATTCATAATTGCCGCTATGGCTTTTTCACCCACACCTTTGACGGCGCCCAAGCCGAAGCGGATATGGCCATGATTGGCATCATGCAGTTCGCCATCACTGTAGACGACCGTGAATGCCACATCAGACTGGTTGGCATCGGGGGGATGGATCTCGATTCCGCGGTGACCATTAAGGAAATTCACACGGCGACACTCATCAATATATTCGACGACTTTGTTGGTGCTAACCGATTCATATGTCAGTAGGGCAGCCATATATTGGACGGGGAAATAGGTCTTAAGGTAAGCGGTCTGGTAGGCAATGAGAGAGTATCCGGTCGAATGGCTTTTGTTGAAGCCATATCCGGAGAATTTCAGCATGCGTTGGTATAGATCTTCTGCATCGGATCGACTCAGACCCTTTGCCACCGCACCATCAATAAAATCAGGACGCACAGCATCGAACGGCTCTTTCTTCTTCTTGCTGATTGCCTTGATGATCTTGTAGGCCTTATTGAGCGGAACATCGCCAAGTTCATGCATGAGTTGCATGACCTGTTCTTGGTAGGTCAGGATGCCGTAGGTCACGCCGATGATTTTTTCGACGATGGGATGCAACTTTGGTCGTTTTACACGGCCGTGCTTGTGGTCGTTGTAGTCGCCGATCAACTCCATAGGTCCCGGACGGAACAGGGCGTTAGCTGCAATAAGGTCTTCCAATCGGTCTGGTTTGACGCCGACAATGGTGTTTCGCATACCACCGGACTCAAACTGAAATACGCCGGCAGTTTCCCCACGACGGAATAGATCAAAAACATTCTGGTCATCATACAAGAGCCGCTCAAGGTCAAGCGGTGAAGTGGCTTGATCTATCTTGGTACGCTGGTTGTCAGCCGCATGACGTGGGGTGACGGTGGTGGCGATCGTGTCGGGGGTCAATGTTTGGTGGATGAGCTGTTTGGCGAGTTCGATGGTTGATAGTGTGCGCAGGCCCAGGAAATCCATCTTGAGTAAGCCAACCTTTTCAACGGTTGGGCCATCCCATTGGGTGACAATTTGGTCGGTTCCTGATGGTTGGTAGAGTGGGATGATGTTGTCAAGAGGTTGGGTTGCAATCACCACGCCTGCCGCGTGTACGCCAGCATGGCGCGCCAGGCCTTCCAGACGCCGAGCGGTGTCAATCAGGTGGCGATGGGTCGTACTTTCATCGTACAACTGTTTAAGGTCAGGTTCCTGCTGCAGTGCTTGGTCAAGTGTTGTGCCCAGGCCATCGCCTATAAGCTTGCATACCTTGTCGACTTCGGCCAAGGGGATGTCGAGTACGCGGCCTACATCTCGGATCGCGGCCCGGGCCTTGAGTGTGCCGAAAGTGATGATCTGTGCCACATGGCCGTATTTGTGGCGTACATAGTCAAGGATCTCCTGCCGCCCGTTTTGGCAGATGTCAATGTCAATATCGGGGTATTCGCTGCGGTCAGGATCGGTAAATCGTTCGAATAGCAAGCCATGTTCAACTGGGCAGGCATTGGATAGGCCCAGGCAATAGCCCACCATGGTTCCCACAGAGGATCCACGGGCAGTTGCGGGAATGCCACGTCGACGTGATTCACTGACAAAATCCCAAACAATTAGGAAGTAGGCGCTGATGTTCTTCTCGGCGAGGATCACCAGTTCGCGTTCTAGGCGAGCGTTAATTTTTTCGGTAACGCCATTTTCCCCGTATCGCCAAATGGCACCCGCTTGGGCGAGTTCCCGAAGGGCGCGATCACAATCCACTTTAACCTGCGTTGAAGAAATCGCACTGTTTTGACTGTCAAAAGGCTGTAGTGCATATTGACTACAAAACTGCTCATGCCACTTGCTGGATCCGATTTTAGCGTTGTTATCAGCAAGAGTTTTTGGGGCTTTCTCAGGATTTCCTCCGTCCATGACCTGCAGGGAAGAATCCAATGATTTGACAGCCACTTGCTTGCAGATTCTTACCGCCGGCGCATGATTTTGCGTAAAGTCGAGTTCGACATTACATCGGTTGGCAATGGAAACTGTGTTTTCCATCGCTTCAGGGTAATCCTCGAACATCGACCACATTTGTGCGGCACTCTTGATATAAACCGAACGGGGGTAGTGAAGGCGGTTTTTATCATCCTTCTTTTTGCCCATCGAAATACAGCACAGCGTATCGTGGATGTCGTAGTCATCTTCGGTTAAAAAGTGGGCGTCATTATCAGCTACAAGAGGAAGGTCGAGTTCCTGTGCTAGGCGTTGCAGGTGTGGATTAATTGCTTCTTGGTCACCCCCTTCGTGTCGCTGCAGTTCTACGTAAAAACGTGGGTCGCCACTATGGTTGCGGCCAAATATTTCAGCATGCCAGCGAGCTTCATCGAGAGCTTGCTGGAAATCCTCGTCATTCTTATTGCGTTCATACCGCTGCAGGTAGTATGCCAAAGATGATCCCAAGTGCCCATTGATGGCGATAAGACCATCGGACCATTGGGCGAGCGTTGATTTGTCCATTCGTGGACGGTAATAAAAGCCGTTGATGAAGGAGTCGGAACTGAGTTTTATCAGGTTCTGCCAGCCAGTGATGTTTTCGGCAAGCAACACAAGATGAAAGCCACCATCAGCGATGCCGGTATGTATTCGTTCCTGTCGGTCGCCGGATTGCCCATTGATGTCTGGGGCAACGTAGGCTTCAATTCCCAGGATGGGTTTGATGCCCGCATCCTTGGCTTGTTCATAGAAATCTACCAAGCCGAAAAGGTTGCCGTGATCGGTGACGGCAACTGCATCCATGCCAAGTTCTTTGACCCGTTGCACGAGTCGATCAGTCCGGTTGCCACCATCAAGCAATGAATAATGACTATGAAGATGTAAGTGGACGAAGCTGTTGGCCGCGTGTGCCATCCCTGGCGTGCTCCATAAAGAGGGGGAGGATACTTAAAGACCCCGAGCGATAGTATACCGGGCTGACGGATATTGTTTTGAATGATCTGGGGCCAATGAGCAACCGGCTGAATTATTGGTTGGCCGGTTGATTCTCGCTGATCATTTCAGCAACCAGGTTTTTGAGCTGGCCAAGCACAACATGGTTATTCCAGATTGTGTCACGGCTATTTCGGGCTGCGCGTCCTTTGTGGTCGACCAATACCAACTCGATGAAGTGCCCGATCGTGCCATTGGCTTGGGGAATAACACCAATATCAAGCTCATGGAGCAGTTCGGTCGTGTCGGTTTCGTCGGGTTGCAGCAGTTTGGCATTGGTCCACAGTATGCCGCGATCTGCACCATATTTCTTAAGGCGTGTTGGCGTATCAAAACCTGGGTCATAGCTGATCAGCAGTAGTTGAACATCATTGTCAATTTCCGCCTTCTGGGTCAGTCGCTGCAGATTGGCCATTGTGGTGGTAATCAGTGGGCACATTTTAGGCAGTGGGCAACGCGTAAAGATAAAAGAGATCGCCATTGGTTTGCCGGTGAAATCAGAGAGTTTGAGCCTTTGTCCATCCTGGTCAGTCAGCGTAAAGTCAAGATAGAGATCATGACGCTCATCAGGTACAACCCACGGGTCGTTTGGGGCAGGCAACGCGGATTTCGCCTGATGTGGCGTTTGGTCAGCTCCCGGCAGGGTTTGGGGGCTGTAAGGGTGACTACGGGTTGGGATTGGGGGGGATTGCGGTGGCAGAACGGGGGCTGGAGTTGAAGCGGATTGATCACAGCCGATGGCGATTGCTATCAGTGGTAGGCAAGCCAGCCCAAATTTTCGCAGTGGTGCCATAGCGATCTAGTTCCTAGAATATTGCCATGCTACTGTGCCCCATATCAGGTGTCATACTGCGGTTTACGGTCCGGAAACTTCCAATCTTGTTGCCTAAAGCAGTATCAGGCGTATACTTATCGCGACTGATTTGTAAGCACTTACATTAGAAAGCAAGGACACGATTTCATGAGCCACTTCATTGCTGAGCCGTGCATTGGGACAAAAGATACAGCTTGCGTAGAGGTTTGCCCGGTTGACTGCATCCACCCGACCCAAGATGAGGCTGATTTCGAGGAAGCAAAGATGCTCTATATTGATCCAGATACGTGCATCGACTGTGGATTATGTGTTGATGAGTGTCCAGTGAAAGCGATCTTTCCAGAAGAAGATCTGCCGGAAGAATGGCAGAGCTTTATTGAGAAGAATACTGAGTACTACAAGTAGAAATGTAACTGTACTCATATCGCGGTGTAAGACAGCAGAACTCTGGGACAACCCGATGATGGGAGATGCTTGGGGAAGGTCGCATTTTGCGACATGTGAATCCACTATCAATTAATCTGATCTGATGCCGCAATTGCCTGTCGTTATTGTTGCCGAGGCGCTTGACCCTGTCTGTTGTGCTTGGCTTGCCAAGCGGTCTCAATTGATCACGTGCCTTTATGGGAGTGAATCGCAACTTGATGATTATCTGCCGGATGCCGATGGCTTGGTGGTGCGTTCTTATACGCAGGTAAATGAATCCTTTCTTAGTCGAGCAGAAAGACTGGCGGTTGTGGGCCGAGCCGGCGTGGGGATCGAGAATATTGATTTGGAAACATGCCGCCGGCGCAACGTGTCCGTTGTGTATACGCCGGAAGCCAATACGAAAGCAGTTGTCGAATATGTGACAGCGTTGATCCTGGATGATCTTCGGCCCCGTCAAGACCTAATTGAACCAACCGACGACAAGGGTTTTCATTCGCTACGCCAAGATGGTATTGGGGTGCAACTTGACCAGCTGGCACTGGGGATTGTCGGTTTTGGGCGTATTGGCAAGCGAGTTGGTCGTGTGGCACATGCACTGGGAATGGATGTCCTGGTTAACGATCTTCTTTATGAAGAGGAATTGCGTAAGTCAGTTGAGTATCCCTTTGTCTACGTTGATAAGAAGACGCTTTATCAAGACAGTGATATTGTCACCTTCCATGTAGATGGGCGCGAAGAAAACCGCTGTTTAATTGATGCCGATGCATTGGCCCATTTCAAGTCAAACAGCATGCTGATTAACACTGCTCGCGGCATGCTGGTGGATGGCACGGCCTTGCGAGATTGGGCGCAGTTGAATATTGGTCACGGTGGTCGCGCGGTGCTCGATGTACATGAGCCGGAGCCGCCACCACCTGATTATCCCCTGTACGGCTTGTCGAATGTGCGTTTGCTTCCACATCGAGCCTCACGCACCCGAACGGCGCTGCTGAATATGAGCTGGGTTGTAAAGGATGTTATGGGTGTGCTTGAGGGGCGCCAACCTATGTATCCCGCGTTCTAGCGGGGCGCTCTTGCCGACCATTCTACGCGAATCTGAAATTTTAATAACCCAGGCTTGTTGGGCGGGCAATGGTTCACGGACTTTTTAGGTATAAGCCCGAGCTGTTTGGTCGCCGTTCTTGTTGATTTGCGCTTCAATAGCCAGTTTTCTTGCTGGGTCGCCAGCAAGAAATAATGTCTGAGTCGGGAAGGCGAACTCGATGCCAGCGTCTGAAAACTGCTGGAATAGCATTGTATTAATCAGCTGTGCGTGTTGAAGATAAGTAAAAAATCCCCGATCCGGGTCATTTGCCATTTGGTACCAGTAGTATGCGCGGATGTTGAGGCTGTCGGCGTTCAGTTCGTTGAATGCGACACGGGGCGGGTTGTTATCCATATCAAACCGACCATCCTTGACAACGTCGTGTGCGTGAAGGATGTCTTTGACAATTTGAACCGCCTCGTTAATTTTGTTTGGTAGCGTATCGTATGTGATGGTCACGTCCATTTGGCGACGAATATAGGGCCGAGCGGCGATGTTCTCGACTTTACTGTCGATGAACTTCATATTGGGTACCGTTACCAGATGGCCGGATAATAGGCGGATTCGAGTCGAGCGAAAACCGATTTCTTCGACGGTACCCACTTCCCCATCAAACCGGATGAAGTCGCCGACAAGAAAGGTCTTATCCAAAACGATCGTGACGGATCCGAAAAGATTCTTAACCGAATCCTGGGCTGCTAAAGAAACAGCTAACCCCGCAATGCCCAGGCCAGCGAGCCAGCCAGTAATGTTGAGGCCAAAAACGTTTTGGGCCACGAACAGGGAAAATACAATGACCAGGAAAATCCGCAATGACTTGCGGATTAAAGGCACCATCATGTCGTCAATTTTCGTTTCGGTTTTTGCTGTTAGTTTGCATAGGGCCAACTCGACAACGTCAACGAGATTAAACAGAACCCAACCAAGCGACAGGATAAAGAGAAACTGGATGATTTTACCCACAAGTGCCTGAAGTCCGGGATCTAGGTACGGGAATTGGAGGCCGACCATTAGTCCGAATGTGAGCAAGGCGAGTCCGATCGGGTTAGAGGTGTCTTTAAGGGTCAGGCCTTGCGTTTCACGCCCATTTCGCTGAAGTTGGGCGCTGGTATTGTTTAAAAGTTCAGCCACCAACTTGCCAGCGACCAACCCCAAAAGAATCCCAAAAAACAGGGCAAGCCACTGCCACCACCGCGTCTTTTGGAACGTGGTGCCAAACGATCCAATCAGTTCATCGGGTTCTTCTTGCGGTGTATAGATCAGCGGTAGATCGAGCATGCTCCTGTAGAGCGTGTCTAGCCCGGCAATGGTACTTGCTGAAAATCGCCATTCGCCCTGTGTTTCTTCCAGGATGATTTCGCCGTCCGGGCCATGGCCGAGATGCGTCCAGATCCAATTGTGTGATGCCGTGGGGAAGTATTTGAAACGCCTCCAGCCATTGGCGTTGACCTCGTCTGCATCAGGAAGTTGATTTTTGGTAACCTCGCCAATCCGGTCAAGAATGCCAATCAATTGGTTGAGGATGTCGATTGGTTGACGATTTTCGACGAGCGATAAATCAAGTGTGTTGATGGCTCGAGCCAATGCATCCGACCGGCCATGCAATGCTGGAGATTGAGCTTCAAGAAAGGTGAACATGGTTTCACGCGGACTGGCAAGTAAATCCCGGGCTGGTGAAACCGCCTTGTTGTTCCGAGAGGCGTCTGTCGTGTTGTTGTGTTCAGATGGTTGTTGGGCTTGCAGACCATGACTAAGTAATACGACAATTATGATTGCAATACTGAATGCAAGGCGGTTTTGGGTGCGAAGATGTTCGGGGAAATTGGTCGGCATGACTGGTTTAATGTACCTCAAACCTCGTGCGAACGTGGCTATCATGTTGGCTAGGGCAACATATCAGTGCCGGCTGGGACAGCAGGCCATTTTAGCTATTTGACATGCAATCCGCGACTTAGGCGGATTGTACGGCTGTGGTGTAATTGGGGTATCGGTAGAGTAGGTGGCGTTTGGGGAATACAGCCAAAAGCTGCACGAAACAAGTTTCTAGATTGCCTGCATCCGTTTTATGAGTAGTTGGTATTTGAGATGGTTATTGCCTGGAAAATAAATTCCCAAGTGGTATGCGGATGGTTCGCGTTACATGTCCAAGTTAATCACAACACAGTCTGAAGATTCCATTGTGTTATTTTGATACTGAGATGCCGCTGTTTACGATGGGATTCCCATATATGGCATAGAGCGGTTGGAATTGCTAGTCGTGATGTATGACGCGAACGTTGATTCTTGCATCTTTTCTAGTGTTGGGTGTTTGGTTGAACATGGAAGTGTCCCCGCCGCGAAAAATCTGTTTTAACGATCCAAGGATTGTTGCGAGAAGACCTAATACAAAAAACACCATTAATCCAATCAGCATCGCTGTCACTGCCAAAAAACCTAGTGGGATCACAACGATCAGTACCACTGTTACGATCGCGATTTTCCATACCCACGATGGCTTGCTCTGGAGTTTTACATACATGGGTCCCAGCGTCGGATGGTTTTGTGCGTAAACGCGCCACATCTTTGTTAGAGCGTAGGCCCCCTGGCAGTGAAAGACAACTGTCGTACATATCTGGTTGGCAACTGGCTGATTCAGGTATGTGTGTCGCCCCGGTTCGCTGGCGACCTCGGGCGTCTTAAGTGGGTGATGGGTAGGGCCGATATAAGCTGCAGAACATGCGTCTTAGGAGTGGGATGACTCATTATGAGCACATTGAATAATTCAGATGTAGTCATTGAAGGCAAAGATCAAATCGCCAGGAAGGCGGTTAAGGATATCCGTGATATCGCCACACTTCCCGAGATAGCGATCAAGATCATAAAACTCGTCGAAGACCCCAATTCAACTGCGCAGGATCTGAACAATATCATTACAAATGATCCAGCATTGGGGGCACGGATTCTGAAGGTGGTTAACAGTGCCTTCTACGGACTGACCGGCCAAGTGGGTTCAATCAATCGCGCTATTGTCTTACTGGGTCTTAATGCGGTGAAGAATATTGTTGTCGCGGCCAGCCTTGCCAAACTTTTCCGTGGGGGTCAGGTTTGTGAAGGTTTCAATGCTCGAGATCTATGGGCGCACTCGATTGCGGTGGCTACCGCGACCAAGCAACTGGCAGGCCGGATTGACATGGGGTCTCCTGATGAAGCATTCTTGGCCGGTTTGATTCATGATCTGGGCATCATGGTGGAAGTTCAGGCCCAGCCTGCCAAATTCGTTCAGGCTTTCGAGATGTTCAGTGCCGAGCCCGGCACCACATTGCGTGATGCCGAACAAGCGGTCATTGGGGCCACGCATGAGGATTTTGGCGCAGCCCTATGCAGGCAATGGAAGTTTCCTTTGAGTCTGATTCACGTTACTGGTTACCACCATCGCCCGCTCGAATTGCCGTCAGTTGATCGAACTCTGGCGTCCCTGGTTCATGTGGCAGATTTTGTGGCTGCAGGCGCGGATCAAGGCTGCAAGCACACGATCGAAGGGGATGGGATCGAGCCGGCTGTGCTTGAATCACTCTATTTGACACCGCGGATCGTCCAAGAGGTGATCGATTGTCTCCCAGAATCCCTGGGCGAATCTGATTGTTTACTTAAGGATGCGGCTTGAGAAAAGATCGATTTGGTTAACCCACGATTAACTGCGTGAAAGCAGGCGGTGATTGTGGGTCCAAGAGATCCAGAATTCCTTTGTTGTCTCTCTTTTCCCTCCGGGCGGCGATTCGTAAGAATCGTCGCCTTTTTAAATTAACAGTTGCGGTGTCCATATCCCCGCTATTGCTGGCAATCGGGCCAGTGTTTGGAGACTTTACGGCGTAGAAAAGCAATACTGCGATGCATCTGGTCAATGCCGTCAACACCATCTTCAATACTAATCCAACTGTCAAAGCCAACACTACGCAATTCAACGAAAATGGCATCGTAATCATTCGTGCCCTGGCCAATCTCACCATGCCTCAGGCGATCGGCATATCCGATGCTATCGTTGTGTTCGAGAAATAAGTCCTCAATATTTCCTTCAGTCAGATAGCGGTCGCTGGCATGCATCGTGACAACACGGTGTTTGATGCGTCGTAAAAGTTCAAGAGGGTCCTCGCCGGCAAGTAGTGTGTTACTGGGGTCAAAGTTGACACCAAAGTTTGGATCGTCGATCTGGCTGACCAGTTCGCAGAACACCTCCATATGCTGTGCGAATTCCGGGTAGTGCCAGTAGTTATCCTTGTAGTGGTTCTCCATGATGAGCGTGATATTTCGGTCGCGAGCATAAGGCAGGCATTCTTGAATGCACTCCACGCAATAGCGGATGCCTTGTTCCCTTTCGACATCGGGTCGACGCTGTCCGGATAGCACGCGGCAATATGAAGCGCCCAACGCTGCGGCCGCGTCGATAGACCGTTTTTCCTTATCGATCTCTGATTGTCTCTGTACCTTGTCGTGTTGCGTGAAATCAGGTGAGCAGCAGAACATCGGAATCGATCGGCCTTGATCCTCAACCATCTGTCGATAATCACCGAACTGGTCTGGATTCTGGAGGTCTAGCATGCCATTGTATAGTTCTAATCCATCAATATCGAGGTTGGCTGACAGGTCGATCCATTGGCGCAATGACATTGATCCATCAATACACAATGCATCCAGCCAGGCTTTGGGAAATGCAGCAATTCTTGGCACTTTAAGATTCCCTAGGTCAGTCGCCTTCTTTAAGTGGGATATTACCAATAACCGGGTACTGTTCTAAATCGATCACGCTTCCTGAAATTGGCCTGCTCTGATCACTAAGCCAAAACACGGTATGGGCAGCAATATTGTCCGGTTGAGTCATTCGTCCAGTTGGGACGTCAGAGGGATCAGGGTGGTCGGACCAACCCTCCGCGAGACCCTCGGATATTTTAAGTTTGTATTCGTTTGGTGTAAGGACCCATCCAACATTGAAATGCGTCACTCGTATATGGTTGCCGGCATAGACGTTTGCCAGATTTCTAGACAGGGTGACTAATCCACCCTTGGCAATACTGTAGGCTAGTTGCCGAGGTTCGCCGGTGTAGGCGTTGATGGATCCGATATTGATAATACTTCCAGCGGTGGCTCTCAATGGGTTAATGGCAGCCTTAATCATCAAGAGTGGCGCACGCAGGTTGGTGGCAATCACTTTGTCAAACAAAGTTGCGTCAGTTGTATCCAAATCACTTCTGATCACGAGAGCCGCATTGTTGACGAGTCCATCGAGTTTTCCGAACCGTTTGATGGCGGTTTCGATAAGTCGTGATGGCGCTTCTGGATCTGATATGTCATCGAGGTGAAGCACCGAAGAATCACCAAGATCATTAATCAGTTGCGTTCCCCGGCTGCGGTTGCGGCCATGTACAACAACATATGCGCCTTCCTTTACGCAGCGACGCGCGATTGCCTCTCCGATCCCCGTTGTGCTGCCGGTGATGACGATCACTTTTTCTTTTAGTTGCACAGATTAATTTTCCCGAGGCGATAACAGGTAATCATGCATATCTTGAAAGTCACGTTTTAAAACAGGATAATAAGGCAATGCTATCGGCGTCCCTTGATGAATGGATGTGCCTATCGGCCGACTGAATATTTGTTGGTCCTTGTGTACTTTGCGCGTCTTCTGGGCCTCAGTTAGCAATTCCGGTTTAAGGGCGTAGAACTGCTTTGACAATTTTACAGTCGTGCATCGTTTCGAACGCTTCCTGCCATTGGCCAAGTTGCCAGGTGCCGCCGATAATCGGGGCGACATCGAGTTGGCCTGTGGCCAGCATACTGAGAACGCGTTCCCATATTGGCCAGTTATGGCTGAAACTGCCTTGTAATCGAATGTTCTTTTTGACGAGTGGATCAATTGAAAATTCGATAGGTTCAGGTCCCCACCCAACCTTGGTAATCCAGCCGGCAGGGCGGACAATATTCAATGCGGTTTCTAGGGCGCCAGACACACCGGTGGCGTCTACAACCCCGTCTATACCGAGTCCATCGGGTGACATGGCCCATTCGGTAGGATTACCGATCAAGGTGTGCAAGCCGTACTGGCGAGCAACCTCCAAACGGATGGTGTCTTGTGGTAAGCCCACAAGGGTGACTTCGGCGCCTTGAAGGTTTGCCATGATGCCGCAGAGAATGCCAATTGGTCCTGGTCCAAGTACGGCAACACGATCGCCGGTCCGAACATCCGAGTTGACAACCACGGCGTTGTAGGACACGCAACAGGGTTCGGTCAGTGCAGCATGCTCGAACGGAATATTGTCGGGAAGATGGTGGCAGATGCGCTGGGGTACGGGAATGAACTGGCGCATTGCACCATCAATATCAGCGCCAAACCCCTTGCGGGATGGATCTAGGTTATAAAGCCCCCGGCGTGTCATGGCGCCTTTAGGGTCGATGACGGCTGCGGTTTCGCCGACAGCACGGTCACCTGGATTCCAATCCGTTACATTCTTTCCAACCTTTCGTACGATACCGCCATATTCGTGTCCAAGGACAACGGGATAATTGACTTGCCACGACTGTGTCGCTTGCCACATATGTAGATCGCTACCACAGACACCAACAGCCTGAACCTCCAGCAGCACCTCATCTGGCTTCAGTGTGGCCATTGGAATATCCCGCAGATCCACGTTGTGCTTGGCTGGCCCGTAATTCACAAGTCCTACGTCGTTCATGTATCAGGATCCTGAGGTCGTGGTTGGTAATTGGCCTAAAATTATTGCACAAAATTGGTTAACGCATTGAGTGGATTGTGGTTGCTGATCAATGGATGTCCAATTGCAACAAGGTTGGCGCCGTTCCTTATGGCTTGTACCGCATCTGTTACCCCAAACATCTGATCCCGATGGGGAGTGACACCACTTTTCAGACTTCTCCGAGCTACTGTGTGGAGTTCCGTGAGTCATCGTAGCATCTCTGGTCTGCGCCGTAATGCAGGAAAATCATATCGGTCCCCTCAATCGGCACATTGCTTGGCTCGAGTTGCTTGGTTTTTCATACCGATCGTATCAACCACAACCCGTACGCCAGTGTTTTTTGATTCCACAATCGCGGACTGCACGGTCTCATCAGGTGCACCGGCACAGACGGTCATCACATGTCCATCCTGCTCGGCGGTTCGCAAAACATTTTTGCCTCCCGAGTCCATGGTCTTGTGATCAGCCAGAACGGTGTAATTAGGGAATGCCTTGGCCATCTGCCCGATTGGGTTCAGGCCTTGACAGGTGATGAGGGGTGTGCCAATTTCCAGCCAGTCGGCACCTGCTACCACCGCGATGTTTGCCATTGAGAGATCTTCGTCAATGGTTGGATAGTCCAGTGCAATCTGAACAACAGGTGGTTTGAATTCCACAGTTGAGTTCCTTTGTGTTACCCGACCGGGACATCTCCGTAGGCGTGTACGTTATCACAGATTAATCTTAGTGAACCTTCAACATCACCTTCAGCAGTTTTGAATGAATTAGCATCAATAGTCAATGGTGCGCCAAGCACAACCAGTGGTGCGCCATACGATGGCGTACTAACCGCTTGCTCAATGGTAAGTCCGCCCACCGCTTGCACGGGTACGGAAACTGCGTCAACAATTTCGCGAAGCTGATCCATTGGATTTGGCGTTATCCCACCAGCTGCTGCGATTCCACGCCGCTCATCGTAGCCAATGTGGTGGATTACGAAATCACAGCCCATATCTTCAAGGTACTTCGCCCCATCAACCATATTAGGGTACGCCAAGTTGTCGCCCATGACTTTAACCCCTAAGTCACGTCCCGCAGAAACAACACACCTGATCGTTTCCTTATGCGCCCGCGCCATCACCACCACATGAGTGGCGCCAGCTTTGGCCATGATTTCAGCCTCCAGCCAACCGCCATCCATGGTCTTGAGGTCTGCAACAATTGGCGTTTTGGGGAATTGTTTGCCCAAAGCTCGCACACCATCCATGCCGGTAGCAATAATCAAGGGTGTTCCAGCTTCAAGCCAGTCTATGCCGGCTCGCATTGCCATGGCGGCAGTCGATAATGCCTCGTCAATTTCAGTGATATCCAAAGATATCTGTACAACTGGTTGCAACGCCGTGTCCTCCTTCACAGCCAGGTTTTGGCAGATTGCCATAGCCTAGCGAAATTATGGGTGCGATGAATCTGTCTGGGGCCGGCAACCAATCATTTTACTGTATCACGCTGTATCACGACTATTAACTTCTTGGAAGTGCCGAGAAAGTGACAAAATGAATATGCTGCTAGAAGAGAGAGAACACCCCTGGCACGTTAGCATGTCAAGAAATCATTCTGGGGCTAGTAATCAATCTTCATCAGCCCAAATTGGCGGACTGAGGTGATGATGGACCGATGCAGACAGCATGATGAGGATTAGTGCCATTGCCCCGGTTTTATTCAGTGTAATTTTGGTCGGTCAGTAGACTCAGTACGTTGTTGAGCATAAAAATAGCGGGACGTTGACGGGGCGGTTGGGCGTGGGGCGGCAGTTTTGTGTTATCGGTCGTTATGATCTGTTACGCGAATTCATGGTGAAATAGAATATGCGGATGGTTTCTCGGATGGCGATTACAACTAGGTGTTGTTGATTAGATTTGAATATGGAAAAGGTCATCAATAGCAGCAGAGTTCTGAAGGCACGCCGCACGCCGCACGCATCGTCACCAGCTTCTGGTGAGTCCCTCCAGCCACTCCTGTTTGAAATTGGCTGGGAGGTGTGCAATCCGGTGGGAGGCATCTACACCGTGCTTCGGTCCAAAGCGCCGAGCATGATTGCGCGGTGGGACCAACGCTATTGCCTGATCGGTCCGTACAACGCGGCGGCTGCGGAGGTTGAGTTTGAGCTGGCAGCACCAACAGGAATCATGAGTGATACGCTTGGGAAGTTACAGGCAAAGGGCATCAAGGCTCACTACGGACATTGGCTGGTCACGGGACGACCGTATGTGGTACTCTTGGATTATCTAAGTGTCTTCGATCGTCTGGCAGAGGTGAAGTACCAGCTATGGAGCGATCATGGGATTGAATTGCCTTCAGACGAGGAGCTGTTAAACAATGTGGTCGCGTTTGCCCAAGCGTGCAGGATACTGTTGAACGTATTGGCTCGCAGCGAGAAACCGACACGACCTATCATCGCGCATTTCCATGAATGGATGGCTGGATCTGCGATTCCGTTGCTACGCCATGACAACTGGCCTGGATCCATCGTGTTTACCACCCATGCGACACTTTTAGGCCGATATCTTGCGATGAATGACGATCAGTTTTATGAACATCTACCATTCTACAATGATGCCGAGCAAGCCAGCCAGTATCGGGTCGAGTCGCAGCACCGACTTGAACGGGCTGCGACACATGGCGCTCAGGTATTTACAACCGTATCGGATGTGACCGCAGACGAATGTCGTTATTTACTCGGTCGACGTCCTGACATGCTGTTGCCCAATGGTCTAAATATTCAACGCTTTAGTGCGATCCACGAATTCCAGAACCTTCATCGCCAGAACAAAAACAAGATTCATGAGTTTACGATTGGGCATTTTTTTTCGAGTTATAATTTTGAGTTGGACAATACACTCTATTTCTTTACGTCAGGTCGATTTGAATATCGCAATAAGGGAATGGACCTGACGATTGATGCCTTGGCGAAGCTGAATCATCGTCTTCGCCAGGAGAAGCTGGGTGTAACGGTTGTGGCATTTATCATTACCAAGCAGCCCGTTCATTCGATTGACATCCGTGCTCTGCAATCACGAGCGATGCTCGATGAGTTTCGAACCATTGCCGATGCAATGGCTGAGCAAGTAGGTGAACAGATTTTTCAAGCAGCGGCTGAAGGACATGTGCCAGAACTTGATTCGCTGGTGGATGATTACTGGCGCCTGAGACTACGCCGCGCGATTCAAACGTGGAGACGAAGTGAACCCCCGGGTATCGTCTCTCATGATCTTGTAGATGATCAGAACGACCCAGTACTTAACCAGTTGAGGACCTGTAGGCTATGGAATCAAGAAGATGACCCAGTCAAAGTGGTCTATCATCCTGACTTCATTAATCCATCAAATCCATTATTTGGCATGGAGTACGATCAATTTGTCCGCGGTTGTCATGTGGGAATATTCCCAAGCTATTATGAGCCATGGGGTTACACGCCTCAGGAATCAATTGCATTAGGGGTTCCTGCAATTACCAGTGATTTGTCCGGGTTTGGTTCTTATCTTAAGCAGTTATTGCCTGATCATGAGGAGATGGGGCTGTATGTAATGCGTCGCCGCAATCACGGTT
>CAUZIY010000021.1:0-30487 GCA_963579995.1 Phycisphaerae bacterium | reverse complement strand
ATGTGGTGCGGGGAGAACAATATCACGTGCTAGTCCAATACGGGCTAGAAACCTGATGATCCAGTACGTCATGTCAGGTTCCGATCGCCGCAGACCATGGGCGGCTGAACGCGGATGAGCGTGGTGATTGTTATGCCAACCTTCACCCCAACTGAGTAGCGCTACCCACCAGAGGTTCGTGGATTGGTCTTTGGTTTCATAGTTACGGTAGCCCCAAGTATGGGTTGCGGAATTGACAAACCACGTTACGTGGTACACCACAACCGTCCGAACACATATCCCCCAAACCAGCCACGAGATGCCAACACCTGAAAACCATTCACCCAACCCATACAGCATGAATGCCAATATGACCTGCAACAACCAGCCAACTCGATGGAAAATCCGATGCACCGGATCACGAAGTAGATCTTTGGCAGCATTTTCAGCAGACCGATCTTCTGGCTCACGATGCAAACACCAAAAGGCATGGGCCCACACGAACCCATCTTTGGGCGAATGGGGATCATGATCGTCATCAGAATGCTTGTGATGGATTCGATGTGTACCGACCCACTGCACCGAACTACCCTGCCAGGCAAGACAACCCAATACCGTCAAGATATATTCAACCCATTTGGGAGTCTTGAAACTTCGGTGGGTCAGCAATCTATGAAATCCCAGCGTGATACCACCGGCACCCGTAAGCCATATCAACAGTACCATCAACCCCGCACCAGTCCACGTGAAATATAACGGCGCGAGAAGACACCCTGCGTGAACTGCACCAATCCCGATCACCACTGACCAGTCGAGACGCCGCCATGAAATACCGTAATGTGGAGCCGAGGCCTCCACGTGAGCAGTTTGCATTTTTTTTCCTCTCGCCACCGACTCTGGAACCAGCAGCGGCGCAGTTCTAGGGGGGTATGGCTATTTGTATTGTCCTAAAATCACTAATCCTGCAAGGCGGTATTGTAACAGTAAACACCAACCCTGTAGTATCGTACGTGTTATCGGCACAAAGCCTTCTTCTGCTACGTATTGGCTGGGTAATGAATATGTAATAGTTGTGTAATTGATGGTAATACATGCGATAAAGCTTTTTTTTGACGATGCTTAGAGGGTTCTTCTTAGGTTCGGTTACGGCACATGTCACTCAACAGTCAGAGTGAGGACTCACCTCAGATGCATCAGCGAAGATCACTGAAAATACCAATCACTCTAGCCGTCATCATGCTGGGGCTACTGGTTGTCTTGACCGTTGGCTGGGTACTGCTGAATGTCTTTGGAGCCAAGGAACGACCGGGTGCAGCCGGCTGGCACTGGGCCTTGCTCACCATAGGGACCGGGTTTATCGCCATCCTGATTATGGGCGTGGTGGTGTACTTAATCCTTTCCGTCAAGGCGATAAATCTCAATCGTCGCCAGTCAAACTTTATTGATAGCGTCACACACGAGTTCAAATCACCCATGGCTTCCATGAAGCTCTATCTCCAGACATTGCGTCGGCACCATGTTGACCAAAAACAGCAGGAAAAGTTTTACCGGTTCATGGTCGAGGATCTTGACCGTCTCGACCGCCTGATTAACCAGATGCTCGATGCAGGAAAAATGGAATCAGTAAGTATCACCGGGGAGGCGGAAGATGTTGCCTTAGTTGATTTAATGAAGAGCTGCGCCGATACCGTTTGCCTGAGTTATCGTGTTTCACCGAAAACCGTTGCCTGGGATATTGAACCGTGTGTCATTCGGGCCAGACGGGTTGATCTTGAATTGATCTTCCGCAATCTTCTGGACAATGCGGTAAAGTACGCTGGGGTCAAACCTGAAGTACAGGTGACACTGACTTCATCAGATAATAGTCATATTACCGTGCAGATCGCAGACAATGGATGTGGTATCCCAACAAAGCAACGGCAAAAAATATTCGGTCGGTTTGTCCGCCTTGGTGTTGAGTTAGAACGCGAGAATATTGGCACGGGCCTGGGACTCTATATTGTTCGAACAGTAGTTAAACGGCTCCGAGGTCGCATTCAAATACACGACCACATCAACGGCAGTGGGACCATCTTTGAAGTCCAACTTCCCAAGAGGGCGTGATAATGACTCACCAGAAAAACATCCTGGTGGTGGAAGATGAAGAGCACCTGGCCAATGGCATCAAGTACAACCTTGACGCAGAAGGCTATCGCGTAACCACCGTGTCTGACGGCCAATCAGCATTAGCTGTACTGGAGAAAAATAAGCCGACCATCAACCTGATGATTCTTGATTTAATGCTTCCTGGCATGAGTGGATATGCGGTTTGTGAATCAATTCGTGCCAAACAACAAAGTTTGCCAATCCTGATCCTGTCAGCACGGACACTGGCAGAAGACCGCGCGCGTGGCTTTGATGTAGGCGCCAATCAGTATCTCACGAAACCATTTGACCTCGACGAATTCCTCAGTCGAGTTCGAAACCTCTTGGCCCTAGCAGAATCAGGGCCGCCACCATCCACCGCCCAACCTGACCGGCTCAGAATGCTTCAAGTTGGCGATGCGACCATCAACTTCGATACATTCCAGGTAACCGCCGGCGATCAGCTGGTACGCTTAACACAATTGGAAATGGGCCTGCTGCACTATTTCGCCAAAAATGAAAACCGCATTATCCCGCGCCAGGAGCTATTGGAAAACGTTTGGAATATGCAAGGGAATCTTCAGACTCGCGCACCAGACCAGTTTATTCTTCGATTGCGAAAGATTTTCGAGCCGGACCCTGCCCAGCCAAAGTATTTCCTGACGATTCGTGATGCCGGATATCGTTTCGTGAATAAACCTGACAAGGAACAACGCTGCTCCTGATCAAAATACATAAGAATCGACCAACCTCACACCTATTCCAATTTGAGAATTAAAAAATACAACAAATTTGAATTGAATTTAGATATCTTATGTTTTAGCGAACCTGACCGGAATATTTATCTCTAACTTTTTTCACTTTTGGCAACGCATTATAGACAACATACGGCTGACTTGGATTTAGACGCACATAGTCCTGATGATAATCCTCGGCAGGATAAAAGTGGTTGAGTGGTTCCAGTGTCGTGACAATTGGATCGGAAAATATTTCCGCTTCTTCGAGCTGACGAATATACGATTCAGAAACTGTTTTTTCTTCTTCTTCCACGTAGAACACGGCAGACCGGTATTGTCTTCCTGTGTCTGGGCCTTGACGGTTGAGCTGCGTTGGATCATGGGCAACCGTAAAGAACACCTTTAATAACTGGCCGTAGCTGATCTTGTCCGGCTCATATGTGACCTGAATCACTTCGGCATGGTCTGTAGACCCGCGAGCAACCAGATCATATTTCGCGGATTCCATGGTCCCCCCTGCGTAACCCGAAATCACATCAGTCACACCGACCAGTTGCTCGAACACGGCCTCTGTACACCAAAAACACCCGCCGGCAAACACCGCAGTCCGCTTGGCCTGACTTGTGCCGCCATTTGAAGTTATAAGATCCTTGGCAGGATTTGGAACAGCCTGGTTCGTTGGATTGGACCGACTACACGAAAAACCGGCGAAAGAGATAAAAACCATCACAAAAATCCATACTCGTAGTGTTAACATTTCCTCGCTCTTTAAAATTAGAGCCTAGGCCGACTCGATGCTAATTTCATCACCGTCAACCACATCCTTAAGTTGCATAACCGAGGAGGTTATCTTTCCAATGGGATTCACTGCGCTTGCAGCTCGCGGCCTGTCATCGTTTGAAGCCGGCGTAGGACCGAAGAAAATGCAAAACGCGCTCCCAGGCGGCCAATAGGCCAACTCGCCAATTCCCATCTCAGATCGAGCCCCAGACTCAAGCTCTTCCTGTATAGGAATACTAAAATAAATCTCCTCGCCCCAACGATTACCACTCCCGGTGAGGGGTAATGCATTCCGGATCGCCTTTGCGGTGACGGAATCATTCAGCTCCGCTTCCAATGTGATGCGGCCTATCGTAATTCGAATTTGGGCACTCAATGAATAATCCATATTATGAACAATGCGCCAGAAAACGATTCGTAGACTTTAGCCGCCAAGAACCAATTGGCAATTCCTTGCACCCGCCCGCAAGGGGTTACGACGAATTGGGTTCATTGGGTTTTCGTGTCACTCATCAGACCACAAAGCCGCATTCCGGAAACATGAGGTGTAATCCCCAGGATCAACACACCCGCCAAACATGGTCAAACCACGCGTGAGACGTACCGCTAGCATGGAAGATTGAGTCGGTTATAGTAACAACAAGTGACCAGCGAACCACTGCCCTTCTTGGCTTCCGAAGAGCCCCCATAACAGGTCAGGGCCCAGGTCTAAAAGGCATGAACGACAAAATCAATATTCTACTTCTGGGTGACTCAACGATCGTACATATTACTGATCGCATTACGTCACAACTCTCCGCTACGGCGAACGTAATCGCCTCACCAAGTGTGCGTCACAGCCATAATTTTATTGCAAATATTGATAATTGGATGCAGACCACGGAACCAACGGTCGTATACTTCAACTGCGGTTTACACGATCTGTCACGTGACCGTGCAACCCACGAATTCACGCATTACCAAACAACCAATCAGCAAAAGGTGCTCCGCCTCTACTCGTCAAATCTAAACTCAATAATTAATCGATTTGAAAAGGAGGTGACCATCCAGCATATTATCTGGGGAACCATCACACCCGTGATAGACCAATGGCACCATGAGACAAAAACATTTGACCGACGAGAATCTGATGTAATTTCTTTGAATGAAACCGCTCTTAATGTAGCCCATACACGTGGCCTGTTAGTCCACGATCGTCACCAAGCGATCATGGATGCTGACATGAAACAGTGCCTGCGACCAGATGGGGTACACATGACACCTCAGGGGTTGGATGTACTGGCAACTTCCACGGCAAATGCTATACGTGATGTAATTTTACAGTAATGAATGACCAGTCTATGTATGTCTGCAACTCCTGCGGCGAGCAGATTGTCATCCCCTTGGATTTATCTGCAGGGACAACCCAGGAGTATGTCGAAGACTGTCCTGTCTGCTGTCATCCAAACATCATTCACATCGAGATAGATCGAAAGGGTGAGCCGCAGCTCTGGAGTGAGCCCGAGCAGAACTAATCATGACCAAATCGCTGTGTAACACATGCCTCTACTTACGTGTTATTTCTGCGCCGTCTGGTTCTCGTTATTTCTTCTGCAAACGGTCCGATGGGAATGATTATCCCAAATACCCGCCACAACCAGTCTTTAAATGCAATGGATATGCATCAGGTGACAATGAACAATATGAAACAACAGACTTCTGTAAGGACTAACTATTTCACCATACACCCACAGATTTATTAGGGCTGTATGGTCCGCCACTGCCTTGTTATCTAATGGATCTCTACACCAATGACACCGGACATAAAAAAGACCTTTCCTTCAATGACGCTGAGCCAGGGAATAGTTATCCTTATGATGATTAGGCATTTCAATCCATAGACAATTGCTACAAAGGATGAGCAAGTTGTTCACAGCCACGATCCGTATTGGTCACCTCTGGCATACCGTTGGACTGACCGTCATCCTGATGATCTTGTTGCCCTTTGCCTGCTCACCCACCTACCAGGCAACACCGATACGCCCCAGCCGCATTATCCTGATCAGCATGGATACCGTTCGCGCAGATCACGTTAGTGGATACGGAACAGCACAGACAACACCGGTTCTGGCCGAGATCTCACAAGAAGGAGTACTCTTTCGCGACTTCTATGCTGCATCTACCTATACCATTCCTTCGCACCTATCGATCTTCACGGGCCGCGATTCCACGGAAGTCATGCTTCCATCAGGAAAGATGCGGCCCGATGTCGTAACACTCACCGAATTACTTGCCGCAGAGGGATATCGCACCCGTGCCTATCACGAGGGAGGTTATGTCAGCGCGGCATTTGGATTTGATCGAGGCTTCGAGAAATACATCGAATTACCCCGCATCTCAGTAGTCGGCCAGTCTCTTGACCGGATTCTCAATGCGATGCGGACAGCGGATAATCAGCCATATTTTTTGTTCCTTCATACGTACGCCGCCCATTTCCCCTACGGGGGCTATGAACGATACCGATCTGAATATCCGGACCGCAACCTTCTGTCCGACGATGAGATTGAACATCTACACGAACTCGCCCGCGACAAACAAACGATCCTCACATCACGTCAAACACAGACCAATATCCTTTTTTACAACCATCTTGTTACGCGAAATGAAGATATGATCCCGATGGATCGCACGAAATTACCTGTTGAATTTACCCAAAGTCCCTATTTCGAGTTGGATCGTCAGGCACTGTTGACAAGTTATGATGAACGGATCCGTCTAATAGACAAAGCCATTGGGCGGATCCGTGCAACACTGATTGAACTCGGACAGTGGGAAGATACGTTGCTGATAATCCTATCTGACCATGGCGAAGCATTCTTCGAGCATGGCTTGCAGCAGCACGCTTATATCCCGTTTGATGAAGTTCTTAAGGTTCCATTGATTATTTCCTATCCTCGGGTTCTTAAAGACGTACCAGTTCGTCAAATCGAAGGTCTTACTTGGCACCCCGACATCCTTCCCACCATTGGCGGATTGGTGGGATTCCCATTGCCCCAACCGATGACGGGAATGGACTTGACGCAAGTACTTTTGGGAAATGAGCAGATTCCAAAAAATAGAATGATCTTTCCGTCAGTTCAGGAGGGACTGCACAAACCTCCCAAGCCACGGAAAAGAACTACACTCCGAGATGGGTTAAAACACATACAGGGACATGTCGATTTTGGAGATGAACTTGGATATTTATTTGACCTTCGTATCGATTCGGAAGAACTGAATAATCTACGCGAAAAGCACCTCTCCGATTTCGATGCAATAGCCAATGCCGCCGTGAGATGGTCAAAAACTCACACACTCAGCGTGGAAGCAAGCCGTGGGGATAGGCCCGTTCATCTTTCTAAAAATGACCATGATAAACTTCGGGCCCTTGGATATATTGGCAATTGATTATGCTATGGTGAAGAAGCATCAGAACCCTACTCTTGCGACCACTCGGAGCTAGTCCATGGTTCAAATTCCCATCACCATGTGCCATGGCATCGACACAAAAAAGGCTGATACACCTCTGACCGCTGAACATTTCAAACGCTTGATCAAGGTTGCAGCCGACCTTGGTTTTGAATCGATTAACTATGATGATTTAGAAGCATGGCAGGCTGGACGTGGCACTTTACCGAAGAAACCGATCATGCTTGACTTTGATCACCCGGTTCAATCCATACGCCATGAAGTCCACGACACAATGACCCAATACGGATTCAAGGGCAACCTATTCGTGAACACCGGGCCAATGCATCCAAATTATAATGGCAAACCTCGCGGTGATACCTGGATGACTTGGGACGAACTGCGTGATTTAGTCGACATGGGCTGGTACATTGGGGCTCATACCGTGACTCATCCCAACCTATCTGAATTAAGTCTCGAAGATCCTGAGGGGCATCGGATTCGAGAAGAATTAATTCAATGCGATGAAGAAATCGAAAAAGAACTGGGTATTAAACCCAAGGCATTTGCCTTCACCGGTACAAGCTTTAGCACGATTGCCCTTCAAGAAGTAAAAACACGTTACCAATTCGGCCGCCTATGGATCACACAGGCCTTCTATCAGGTGGACGGGGAAAAAATACGCTATGCTGACTTGGTTGGCATACCAGGTGATGATGAATCTGACGGAGGCCCGCCGCATCAAGCCCGATACATCTACAAGGACAGCAACCCCTATCTACTGCCATCAATGGAGTTTCAGGCCCTGATCTACGACCCTAATGCTTTTCGGCACTATCTAGAACGCGCGATTTGAGAACAATAATCAACTCAAACCAATCATGCACATCTATACCATCCACTGTTTATCAACACGCCTGCAGGACATGGGCACTTGTCACCCTGCCTGCGACCACGTCAAAACACCAAACTTTTAACGAGCGATGAGGTGTACAAGTTGCAGGCCATCCCCTAACTCTCATGACCGGATCACCTTGGAATCACCATCCAATGAAGAACCTCAAGGTCCTGCTACTATCGCTTCCACATCTTTTCCGCCCATGGTGCCAGGATGTGCTTAATGCAATTAGTGGTAAGCACGAAGTGGCCGTCTATGACGACACCCAGCCAATAAAAGACCAATTTCGTGACGTTAGTGTCGTGATCGACCAAGGTGGACATGTTGGAACCCAGGAGATGATGGACGCAGCTGCCAACGCTGATCTTTGGCAGATTATGAGTATTGGCTATGAACATGTTGATATCGACCACATCAAATCCAAAGGCATTCCTGTAGCCAACGTACCGGGGCAAACTAGTGCTGTTTCTCTGGCACAGTGCGCACTCATGTTCATACTGACACTGGCCCACCGCCTAAACGATTGCCGCCACAACTTTGATGCAGGTCACTGGCTTGAACCCTGTGGCATAGAACTTGAAGGGAAAACACTGGGAGTTGTCGGTCTGGGTGAAAGTGGGCGACGCTTGGCAATACTTGGACACGCATTGGGCATGATTGTCCTCGGTGCCAATCGAACACCATTAAATCAAGGTACACAGCGGTCGTTACATCTAACCCATACATACCCACTGAATCAGTTGGACACGCTGATACGTAAGAGTGATGTCGTGTCTCTACATCTAAGCCTGGCGGATGACACTCGCAACATTATTGATGCCCGTAGATTTGGAATGATGAAGCCAACCGCATGGCTGATCAATGTTGCTCGCGGCAGACTCATCGATGAAGCAGCGCTTTGCAATGCTCTTATTGACAAGAAGTTGGGCGGTGCTGGGCTGGATGTATTTGTATCTGAACCGCCTGATGCCCGACATCCAGTATTTTCACTTCCCAACGTTGTGGTCACACCACATATTGCCGGCTTTACCGACGGCTCAAGCCGCAAGCGTGCGGAAACCATTGCCGCCAATGTTGATCGAGTAGCTCAAGGATTTGAGCCGTTACATCTCATCAATTGAGGTCCAAGGAATCCCAGCCGTGGTCTTTTCGCACCAGTCAACACACCGAACATGAAAATCCCAAACGGCAGTTTCCGCAGTGTACTTAAACTTGAATTTAGTTATGCTTAAACCCATGTTTCTATTCTTAGAAGGAGATGAGTGATGTTACGCTACACCTCTGTCTGCCTAATCCTGTCAAGTGTGCTTGTTTCAACTGTTTCACTTGGCGCTGTTGAGCCATCACCGCTTTCGGCCTTATGGCAGTTTAGAGCGGACCCCCAGGACATCGGGCTCAAACACAGGTGGTTTGCAAATGATCTTGACGAGACAAAATGGATATCACTCAGCACCCAC
This sequence comes from Phycisphaerae bacterium, assembly GCA_963579995.1. Classification (GTDB taxonomy): domain Bacteria; phylum Planctomycetota; class Phycisphaerae; order Phycisphaerales; family Phycisphaeraceae; genus UBA6626. Next base: position 21,086 of record CAUZIY010000021.1, on the reverse strand, counting down.
GAATGGGAAGGATGGGAGAAGCAAGGTCATGGTGGTGGTGCAGACCTGGCATGGTACCGAACGAGTTTTCAAGTTCCCGATTCGTTTTCCGGAAAAAAGCACGTTTACCTCTACTTCAGTGGTGTCGATTTGGATGCCTGGGTATGGATCAATGGCAGCACCGCCGGCGAACACACTCTGGTCAAAGAAGGACTGGAACACTTGGATCCCGCCGGCGATAACCGACGTCACCGATTCTGGTTTGAGCCGTTCAAGCTTGAAATTAAGGGCCTGCTACGACCAGGTCTTCCAAACAATATTACCGTACGAGTCCGCAAGGAAGGTGAACCAGGCGGAGGAATATGGAAACCAGTTCACCTATTTGCCAGTAACGAGCCCTTGGAAGTTGGGGTAATGACTAACCATGCCAACGACCTCAATACCATTGCACTACAAGCCAAAGAACCAACGATTCAGTATGACGTATGGACGACAAACCCATACCACCCGGTTTACCCCAACACCAGAGTATCAGGCCCGGTAAAGATCACGCAGAAAGGTACCGGTGAATCCTACGCCCAGGGTTTTGCAGATCTTATTACCGCTGAAGGAACCTGTGGTGAGTACGTACCCGTGGCGCTTCACGTACACAATCACGGCACAACATCGCTACCAATTCGTTTCGACTTACTTGGTGTCCATCACGAACAACACAAGCTTAAACTACGGTCTGACCAGGTTCAGGTCCACACAATGGACTATGTACTGACACGACTGAAAAAACTAGTACCCGACCCACTGCCCCGCGCCGATGGCGCCAATGGCCTTCGCCTCGGTCCCGGAGAGACAGGCAGTTATTTTTTGCTCATTGATACAAGGGGAATGCCTGCCGGACGATGGTCTGGCCGAGTCGGCTTTACGCCACTTCGAAACGGACCAAAGCTTGAAATCCCATTTGAGTTGAACATCGCCCCTGTTGTCCTGCCGCAGCGAGTGCCCATCTGGGTCACTTTCTGGTCCTACTCTCCCTCATATGGATGGGGTGCCGAGGGACGTGGAAACAGCAAAATGTACCTGGACTTAATGCGGAGAACAGGAACCAATGTGGTGCAGATGTCGTACCGCGACGGAGGCCCCAACCCTATTTTGGATGAAAACAAGGACATCGTAGGCATCAATGTCAGTCAATTTGACCGCATGATGGCCCGCCGTGAGTTCACTCACCATGACTACCTCGTGGTCGGACTCACGATCCATAACAACTCAGAACGCTGGGGTCCACATTTCCTTGAAGAAGACCATGAACAATGGAAACGAAACTTCTTCAATTACACCAGGATGCTCGCCAAACATATCCGTGACAACTATGGCATCGCTCACGACCGCTGGGGCTTATATTTAAATGACGAGCATATTGGTGAAAATTTTGTGCCACTTGGAAAAATAGTGAAAGCAGCCGACCCCAATGTCCAGATATGGGCCAACCGTATTGAGGACTTGGAGACAACAAAGAAAGCTGAACCGTATATTGATGTAATTGTACCCTACAGCCCATGGCTTTCTGCCAAAGGGCTGGGCTTTGGCAAGAACGCTGAAGCTGAAAAGTTTTTTCTTAAAACCGGTAAGTCTTGGTGGGCCTATCGGCATGCCTATTGGCGAAATCCGGAACGTACCGCCTTTCCACGTGCCGAACCAAATTCACCGCATGATATGCTGCGAAGTCGACCATGGTTGGCATGGAAATTAGGACTGGAGGGCTATGGCTATTGGGTATTTGCTGCCCCACGGTGGTGGGGAAGGTATGACGGCTTACCCGATGTCACCCCCCAGGTCGGTTCACCCGATCACCGCCATACGAACGTCGGCTTCATCTATATGGGACATGACGGCCCCATCACCAGCCGGAGGTTGGAAGCTTATCGGGATGGCTGGGAGGATTACAAATTACTTTGGATCATTAAACAGGCTGCCAGCCTTAAAAATCAGGATAGTCAACTGGCACAAAAGGCACTTGAACATATCAACTCCGCAGTCGAGGACATCTTATCCGGCGCAACCGAAGATACACTCCGTGATTGGCGACACACCCTTATCAATGATGCTGCACAGCTCTGTGCGGCGAGTCCACTGCGGGTACTAATCACGGATGTTAAAACAACCCGCCACAGTGTCACGATCAGCCTATCATCTGACCAACCGATACGCGTATGGACTTGGCTGGATCGTGGTTCAAATGACGACCGACGGTTTATTGATGCAACGGGCGAAAACAACACACCGGTCGTATCAATCAATAACCTCGTGCCAAATGAGGAATGCAAACTGATAATTGTTGCTGGGGGGCCCCATGGCCAACAGTCCGTGCTAAAACATCAGTTTAAGACCAGTAGCTGGTAAAGGTGCAAGTACTTCCAGAATAAATATCACCTTGCCTCAACACGTGCAAAGTCACTCTGATTCCGGATATAACCTATGCGCGTTTCCGTGTTGTGCCTCGGGATTCCGCTGATCCTTTAGCGTGCAATCAATTCGCCCCAGGTTTTCAATCTCGGCATGCAATACTTTGCCATCAACATATGTGTTGCCTGCAAGAACAAGCGGTGACCCTGCTGGTCCTAATGACAGTACGTCGCCCGGTAATAATGTGATTTGGCGCGTGCACATGGCAATCATTCCATTTAATCCATTGCGATAACCACCACTGTTTGCCTGGACCATATCACCATCCTGTATTGACACTGACATCACCAGGCTATCCAGATCGTCCGCATGGGTCAGTGGGACGACTAGGCTGAGTCTTGCAAAACCATCCGCACAGCCCCCCAGATAATGAACACCGCGTGTCTCATAATCGGTGGGGGTTTTGATTCGGTGGCCCAGTGATCTATCGCGCAGATGTAACATGACGGTGACACCAGCCAAACACTCCAGTGCTTCACCCTCTTCGATGTTATAACACGGCCGGCCAATCACACCAGCCAGATGAACTTCACACTCGACCGCACCCATATGAGGCGCCAACATGAGTGGTGAACTAGGTTTATCAAGGACGCCAGATGGATACAGATTTGCACAGTAGCGATTCGATTCTGGAACACCTTCTATTTCATCAGCTTTAAGGTAATTGCCACGGCAGATCCAAACAGAACGACTGGGTGACTTTTTCGTTTTATTCTCATCCATACCCCAGCGCTGGACTCTTGCGAGAAATGGACTGTGCTTACGTTCACGATGACAACCAACACGCTCGATATGCGTCTGAAGATCACCCACCTGTTCAATCGATACTTTTAATTCCGATCGGGATCCAATTTGCTCAGGAATATCGACCATTTGCCCATCCCAACTTGGAGCACCTAGACCAAGGATCGTGCCTGCAGGCAATGTCATAAACTGGGAAAAATAGGCAATCAGGTATTCAGCACCCAGTAATGTTGCCGAAGTATGACCCCGTTCACTTAACTTCCCATCAATAGCAGTTTGAATAATCAGATCGTAGAGATAGGCTGATGCGTATGAACTGTCACGCATGGCAGACAGACGCTGAGTACCCATCCGTGCCGTATATGCTTCCTCCAGTTCCTCGACCGTGGTGACCCACGGACCAATCGCCCCATTTCCATCTGCCGATTTACTCATGCAATCAAGAGACATCACCATGTATCTTGACAGTTCCTCATCCGGTAAATTGCTATAATCATCATGCAAACCTGACATGAACAGATCATTCATGACCAGAACACCCGCAATATACGATTCAGCATCTGTTTCCGGCACCCGATAAGCGTCTTTGCCAAGCACAACTGCGAATTCAGCACCATGTGCCAGGGATGCGTTGACTGGTAGCTCCACCGTATCACCATCTCCGCTCAAACTGGTCCAAGGACGAACGCGAAAGTGAGTCATACGCGGAATATTCCAACGAAATCGCGGGCCTTGCTGGCGGCGCCAGATCGTTGGCGAATTCCCATGGCCATAAAAGAATAGCGGACACAGGGGAACTGCAGGAGCAAGTACCTTGGGGTGGATTTGCGATTCAGCGGTAAATTCAAATTGCTTCACCACTTGGCGGCGTTCATCTCGATCCATTGCCAAGAGTGCGGACAATCGCTGCGAAGGTGAAATGGCCCGCACAGCTTCACAACCATCTAGACGATGAATGCGCCCCTGGTCATCCACTAACCCGCAATCGAACTGACCATCGTGTACGAAACTGGCAATCTTCATAGGATGAATCTATCTACGTTCAGGATAGATAAGCTACACCAACCCGATATAGGCTCTCAACAGGCGTCATGGCTCAAGGCATGTATATTGGCATTTCAACCGTATAATCAGGAATACCAGTTCGCAATATGGCACGGATATTCACCTTTTTTCGGGATCCGATGCACGTCCACTTGGAATCGGAATTTTTACCAGTAATTTATAACCTGCAGATCAAGCAGGCATTTATACGGGGCTGATCATCCAGAACACATGACACCTGATAAATAATGTTAGATTCAATACATTATTTGACAAGCCTGACTACATTCTTAAAAGAACAAGGATGCGGAAGATGAAATCTTTGATAAACCTTACATTGGTAATACTGACAGCAGCAGCCTTGTCAGGATTAAACGTTCATGTGGCACTGGGCCAATCCATCTCTGGCTGGCGCACAGATGGCACTGGCCGGTACCCCACAGCAATCCCTCCTATTAACTGGTCGACCGAAAAACATGTGACATGGGCCACCCCCATGCCCAGCACCAGCAATAGCACACCTGTCATTGTGGGCAAACGGTTGTTTGTAAACTCCGACCCCACAACACTGCTGTGCGTGCGTGTTTCCGATGGTGAAATTTTATGGCATCGTGACAATGGCATTAAATGGATCGATCCACAGATTAATGATGCTCTGCCCCAAGCACACGGTGCCAATGGACATTCCACTCCCACGCCGGTCACAGACGGGCAATATGTGTATGTTGTGTTTGGAAATGGTGTTGCTGCCAGTTACGACCTACATGGTAATCGCCATTGGATTCAACACCTTGGTGATCCCGTCCATGCTTGGGGCCACAGCTCTTCACCTGCCATGGCCAACGGCACCTTGGCCGTGCTCATTGATGATCTCATCGGTCTTGATGCCGCCAGTGGTAAAGAGAAATGGCGTGTGCCATCAAAACAGCTGTGGGGGACGCCAATTGCAACACAAGTCGGCGATGTTGATGTATTCATTACACCATCCGGACAGATTGTACGTGCTGATAATGGCGAGGTACTATGGCATGACTTGGCATCACTAGATTATTGCTCGCCGGTTGTTAACGCCGGTGTCGTTTATTTTATCGAGGATCAAAGCGTTGCTTACAAACTTCCCGACTCCGTAAATGGTAATCCACAAGAACTCTGGTTCGAACGAATCAAGCAGGACCGCCACTACGCCTCGCCCCTGATCCACGACGGACTTATCTATACGGTCTCACGAGGTGAGTTCTTGACCGTCCTTGAGACGAAGACCGGAAACACAGTGTACACCAGGCAACTTGACTTGGGTGGCACCAATTCCAATAGCGTTTACCCCTCCGTGACACTTGGCGGGTCGCACATCTACATCGCCAACGAGTCGGGTACAACCGTCGTATTAGAACCTGGCCGCCACTACCACGAGGTGTATCGCAATGAGTTGGAACGCCATCGCAGTTCACCGGTATTTATTGGACAACGCATGTATATCCGCGGAATGAACCATCTGTACTGTATTGAAAAGCCGACCCAGATCTCACTTCTAGATTGAACACCGCTTTATATAAGAATCCAATAAATGCCTGAGGTGAGGTTACTTCTACCATATAGCAAATAAAATAAAGGACGCCTCTCCAGCACTGTCCAAAGGGCATCTATTCCTCAGATCCACAATACCACCTACGCTGTCAGCAACTACACATGTGGGTAATCAACTACTCGATGATAAATAATCTTCTTAGAATACGATCCGTCACATCATAACCGTGTCTTGATACCCATTGCTCTAAGAACACACCACCCAGCCCATCCTTCAAACACTTGAAATACACCGATTGCCACAAGCAACACTACCACCATCCATAGCCAACTGATTTCAGGTATTGAGAAAACCACAACCAACAATAAACCCAACCCCACCAATAAAACGGAAACGCCACTGAGAAGACGGATCGCCTTTCCCTTTGCATCAATGTTACATCGCACGATCATTCACCTTCATCTCCTTCACTGCACTGCCAACATGATGTATGACCGCGGTCGATCATGACCCGGGAGAAATGGCAAGTTGGACCTGTATCCCAAACCCTCAATAAGCTTAAAATTTGTTCTATCGATACCATTTGGGAAAGGATAAATCATTTGTAATGCCTTACCGGGAGCAATATCTGCCGCTGACTATGACCGGGAATATCGCAGTGAAGTATAAAGCATTCGGATAGATTTTTTCGACTGACTATCAACAAGTGCTGCCCCAAGAAAAGAAACTTATGCAACACCCTGCCACCCAACACTGGAAAAAGGTCTAATTCCAAGGGTTGAAGGTGTCCGGCATTTCTACTTTTAGCTTAATTCCCTGGGCTTCGGAATCGGCATAACATGCCATTGCTCTCAAAAGGGGAACAAGCTTGGCATCGAGATCTAATCCGCTACCAACCAAATGAGATGTCCCGGATTCTCCGACAATTGTTCTTGAAGACAACCCGTCAGCCAGTCCCGGCATCATCATTTTGAATAGCTTCCACGTCAAACCGTCAAACTCACCCATGGCATTACGGAAAACCCAGTCGGCTGGTGGGTCGGGGACATCAGCAGCAAGATCACCATGAATACGACACACCCGCACATGCGTGTGTCCCATTTTTTCATAGATCGCCTTAAGCCATTTGCCACGTGTAATATCTCTATAAAGGTAGTGCGACAAATCGCCATTCACTTCACACGGTGCCATCTCCAAGATTCTTGCAAATGCCTGTGGATCTTCCGATATATGCCGGATGTGGGTCTCAACATAAAAGTTCATTCCCAGGTTCCATGCGGCCGTTCGCAACTGCACAATACGCTCAGCACACCAAGATAGATAGCCTTCGTCTAACCTGTAGATTCCACCGGTATTCACGAAATCAGGATGGAGTGAAATCTGAAAGCTCACATACTCTCCACCCAGATCCTGACCAAACCGGATTTCATCGACCACTTTTTCCAACCATGCACATTGTCGAAGTTGATCGTCTTGTAGGAATATCGTCGAACCAAAAACACAGGAACCCGCACGCTCGGCAGCACGTCGGGCCTGACCTGTCAATAATGATGGATATGCACCGGGAAAATAATCCCTCCCTCGCAAAAAACGCTGATTGATCTCAACACCATCATAGCCAGCCACATTGACATGGTTAAACAGAGCATCAAGATCACGTGTCCGATGATCCTCTACGCTCAGCGGCCACTCACCAAGGGCAATTCGATGATGGTGCGCCAAAGCTTTGTTGTACCCGAGGGGCATAAACACTAATCCCGATAATAACTCTGACAGCGTCGATAGGCCCCTTATCGACGCTGTTTGCATGGTTCTTGATTCACATCAAATATAGAATTTGAACCGCCAATCTTCCATGCCACCAATATGCTGCTTCCTGGAAAACTTTTCGCTAATAAAAATCCCCCTACCGGTAAGGCCGGGGGATTCTGATTAGGAATAATTCGGCTTATACGAATCGCTTATCCGGCAAATGCCTGATCATCAACCAAAGGTCCTTCATTCTCAAACTCATCCATCTGGCCTCGCCGATGCTGACGATGCCGCATGGCTCCATCACCATGAGGTCGCCTATGCACATCCCGGGACCGATGGCGTTTGTGCATCTGACTACGCAATTGTTGCCACTTGTCCGATCCGATAAGTGATCGAATCTGTAATAGCTGCCCAACATCCGACTTGCGGAGTGCTATCTGTGCCTGACCTGACTTTTCAATCGCAGTCATTATCTGTTCCTGTGGGGGCTCGGCAGAACCCAGGAGGTGGTGCACCTCAAGCTTGGCCTGTGCAACATCAGCGCGAAGTGCAATTTGGTTCTTTTTTGCCTCAAAGTGAATTCCCTTGATAGATTCGACCTGGCTGGTGCTCAACCCCAATTCTTCGGCAAACTCACTGTCACGCAAAAGCCGACCAATCAACCGTTCGCTCTTGTGACCACTCTTGTGACCACCCTGTTTTTTCATTCCGTCACGCATCCCCATTTTTGAGGCCTTGGGACCAGAAAATCCATCGCGTCCGGAAGTTCCGGGTGGGCCTGATCTACCGGGGCCAGGCTTGGCCACCACGACGCCCGCGAAAATCAAACTGAGTGCAACCGCTGAAAGTAACATGTGCCTTGTCATTACAGATCTCCTTAAAATATCTATTCAAAGATCAATTTCGTCATCAATCCACATGGGAAAACGGTATACCGAGGTCTTAATCCTCCCCGGCAGGGCTTTTTACTTTCCTCTGGTGGTAAAAATGCATCTGGTATCTTCCAGTTTGCACTTGCCCTGTATCTGCTATGTGCGTCCAAGGCCCATTGGGGTTACAGATCATGCAAAAAATACATTAGGATGTAACCAAATTACCACCTCCGACCACTATGACTACAGAAGAAAACAACGGAACCGGAAGTGCACACAGATGACAGGAAAAACATCAAAGCAACGTTGGCTGGCGATGGAGAGGCCTATGCTCGACTAATCAGCCGATATCAGGACAAGATCGGCACCCGAATGTGGCATTTCACACGGGATCAAGGTACATGGGAGGAACTGGTTCAAGATGTGTTCGTTGAAGCTTATACAAGCCTGCGTGGATTTAAAGGCAAAGCCCCCTTTGGACATTGGCTTAACCGGATTGCCACACGCGTGGGGTATCATTTCTGGAAGAAACGCGACACGACCAATCGGACTTTCCATCTGGACGAGTCCACAGAGCACAAAATTGCGGCGCCGACTTCTGCTTCCGAAGATATCTCGCCCAAAGCGGCGGCTGATCTTATTCACTCTCAACTGGCTCAACTACCGCCGAGAGACCGATTGGTGCTTAGCTTGATTTATCTCGAACAGGCTTCCATTGCGGAGGCTGCGCAACTCAGTGGCTGGAGTCAGAGTATGGTCAAAGTCCAGGCCTATCGCGCACGAAAGAAGTTGAAGCGGCTTCTGGAAAAGGAACAACAAAATGACTGATCTGACTACGTTCAAAACACATGCCGCGATCGCCAGACGTGACCCACCGCCGTCTATTAATATCGCCGACCAAGTACTTGCCCAGTTGGATCAGGAACCACTGGCATCAGCATTCCGTAATCCGTATCTGCAGCTATCTTTGGCAGCAAGCCTAGCCGCTTGCATTGCCGTGCTAACCACGATACCTATCTGGTCATCATGGCAAGATCCAATGGTTCACTACCTCGTTGCATTTAACATATAACATTGGCTCTATGACAGAACACAAAACACCTTCGCCTGATTCTCCGCCACCACGTCAACTTCGGCAGGTACCGCGACGGTGGCCGATCGTGGTTGCCGTTCTGATGCTGTTTGCAAGTGGTGGCGTGCTTGGTGGTGTGGGGGGGGCATTGGTCATTCACCGCCAGGTGGTCCATGCTATTGACAACCCCAATATCATTAGCGATCGGATTCACAAAAGGATCCGCGGCGAACTCGGTCTAAGCAATGAACAAGGGAAAAAGATCACTGGAATTCTCAAAAACCACCACAAACAAATGAAGGAATATCGAACACAGAAAATGAAGAGTATAAATCAGGAGATTGCGAAACTTCTGACGGATGATCAGTTTGAACGATGGCAAATACACCTTGAAAGTATCAACAACAATAAATTCGGGTTTCCGAAATTTGAACGACACAACCATCCACAGCGACCTCATCGAAGCAATGGGCCACACGGAAAACCCAGTCCAATCAAAAAGAGAGATTTCTTTCCACCCATCAACCATCTTCAAAATAACTTCCAAGTTGCAGACCGGAATAAAGATGCCCGACTGTCAATTGAGGAATTCATCGCCATCCAGGGTGCTCATGGGCTGCTACCGAAAAGATTGTTTTCTCGACTGGATATTGATAAAGATAAGCATATCACACAGGTGGAGATCGAAATCTATGTGGATAACAGAAGGCACAAACCCAAGCATTAAAATCAGGCAAGACTTGGTGAAAGCCCACTGAAATCGTGCACCTCAATCCCAAACAACCGGCATTTACGCTAATTGAACTGCTTGTAGTTATCTCGATCATGGCGATCCTGACGGGCATCCTCTTGCCCTCTTTGTCCAAGATGCGTGAAACGGCGACGAAAATCGTCTGTGCTTCGAATTTACGCCAGATTGGCATTGCTATTGAGGCCTATGTGCAGGAGAACCAGCAGACTTACCCTATCGCTCGCTATATGCCTGATCCCTTTCTATCCATATTTCAGGATGACCCAGGGTTGCCGGATGCTCTTGAACATGAAATGCCGGCCAACAGTGAGGTCTATGCCTGTCCAGGTGATGATGGCCAAGTGTTCAACCGGGCGGGTACCAGCTACACCTACAATGCCAGCCTAGCAGGACGAACATTGGATAAGACCTGGTTTTCCCGATGGGTTAAGTTTGATAAATCACAGATACCTGTTGCCTATGATTGTGACGGCAATAACTTCTCGCTATTCGGGAACGAAACCATCACAGTCCCGCCATTTCATACACTGCGTAACCTACTTTTTGCCGATGGTCGGGTGGGAAACTATTAATCAAGAAGAGGCAATCAATCATGACCAGTAATATTTCAACCAGGAAACGGACTGTCGTCTATATTTTAGTGATCGCTGGTATCAGCACGCTAGGATGGGGCGGCTACCAAGCCATGCAGCAACTTCCGCCGCCATGGCCAACAACCCCCGAAGAAGCCTTGGCCGTGATTGATTCACCACGCTATGACCGACTGCCGGAATACCGACAACGCGAGTATCGCATACAGGCCGGAATACTGCTCAAACAGATGCCCCAGGAGCAGCGTAGGGAAATATTTCGAAGTAATAACCAAATGCACGGAAAACTCAGAGAAGTATTCCGAGAACAAATGGTTCAGAAAGCGATCGAGTTCGCCAATGCTGACCCGCAACAACGAGAAGTCTTAATCGACATGGCGATCAACGAATGGAATAGAAAACGCGGTCAACACATGAAACAGGGCAGGAAGCAAAGCGGCAACAAGTCGACTACCGATCCACATCGCAATGAACGCCTCTCGAAATTCAAAGATCATCTCCAGGACCGGTTCCAGCACGGCAACCCACAGGAGAATGCGTTGATCGGCGAATATTTCCGTGCCATCAAACGGCGGCACAAACAGCAACAGCAGTAGTCATGGCAACCCTGTAATCCATCAGGTGATTGAAATGTGACCAACACTCTAGAATACCCCACAAAAGGATCATATGCCCACCAAACATGAGAGGATCAAGTTTGGTCTAAATATTCTGGCATCCGACGAGGCTTTCCCCCACCATCAACACATACCAGTGTCGACTCCGCACTTGCAAGCAACTCTTCTCCTCGAATGATGGAGTAATGATGATTGAGTATCTTCCCTGAACGGATATTGGCATGATGATCAACCACTTCTGCCTGGACCACTAACACATCATCATATCTTGCCGGCCGACGGAAACGCATGTTCAGTCGTGCTACAACAAAATAAATCCCCTCGGCTTCTAAATCTTTGTACGCACTTCCCTGACAGCGCAGCAATTCCGTCCTCGCCAGCTCAAACCAGATTGGGTAGACGCTATGGTGTACCACGCCCATCGGATCGCACTCATGATACCGAACCCGTACCTTTACGCGTGCGTTTTTAATTGATCTGTCGCAGGTATTCATCCTCTGAAACATCATCCAACGGTTGGAGAAACCAGTGTCGGTCTGGCTCATATTGGGGACCGATCGGAGCCAGGGTTACGCCTGTCAGCTTCATCACTGACCAACGCGCTGCGCCACCAATGTCAATGTCATATTGCCCGTCCTCATAAAATTCTTGTAGTGTTCCAAGATGGGCCTTAGCACCCATTCGGCCTAACGCAATTGCCGCCTGTCGGCGTACCTCAGTACATTCCGGATAGAGACCACGATAATCCTGAAGACGCCTAAGAAATGCAGAAGCTAATGCCTTATCCGATTGGTCCTTATAGAAATACCCCAGAGACCATACCGCCGCAGCACGACCGATTGTTAAAACAAGTTTCGGCACCTGATCACGCAGCAGAGGTTCCGCTGGCCGATACTGCGTAATGCCAAATAACATGTTCAATTGCGCCATTTGGCTGTCCAAATCCCAAGGCTGGATCATACCCGCGCTAACCGCTGTAGGTGTATCTGGATTCTGCTGCCAAGCGAAGGCTTGTACTGCATATTGCCTCACCGGCTCTAGCGAGCTCTTCAATGCCAACTTGCGCAGTGCCCATCCTACCGAAAGACGAACCCGCCGGTCCGGATACCCAAGTAGTTCAATCAATCGATCTGCAGCAGGCTCGTGATCAATTGCACCTAAAACCCGTGCAGCCTGCTCAAACCGCCGCCATTCATCATCCAATGATTGATCCGCCGACAGCTGCTGCATTGCCACTTCATGCACTGCTTGCCGAAGTGCTGAAATTTGGCCTTTATCAATTAAGCCCCGGCGCACATATGTCCTTACCTTTGGGTTCCGATCATTCAACATCGGTCCCAGTAACGCGATGGCCCGAGGTGTTTCCTGAGCAAGGACCGCCTCCGCAGCTAGACGGCGCAACGTGGCATCATCACTCAACAGGTATTTGTCGGCAACTGATTCCAGTAACCGCGGGTCAATCACAAGAAGACGTCGCATGGCGATCGCGCACACTGCTGGTTCTTCGTCACGCGCCAATATCTGCAATAGGGATTCTGCTCCCTGATGTTGTGCCAACACATGTACGGCAAGTAACCGCTCAACCACACCACCCATCATCAAGCCTTGTGCTACGGCCACGTTTCCCGCAGTGATGATCTCACCGAGTGCAGACGCTGCAACCAGACGTAGTTGCACGTGAACTTGGTCATCGTTGACCAACGAAATCAATAACGGTGCGGCCGGCTTATGATCAACCGTCTGCAGTGAGTGAATGGCAGAGATGCGGCTTGCCAGAGGAGTCGTTGGATCGTCCAGTCGCTGCATCCATTTCTCTAGTGCAGCATCAACCCGCCAGTCAGCAAGCACCGGATCTGTTAGGAGGATCATAGCCAGCTGGTCATCCATCTTTTTCTGGGCCGCTAGCAACTGGGCGCTACTCTGTCGTGCACCACATTGAATCAATGCCTCAGCCGCTGCCATGCGAATCAGCCGATTCGGATCAGCTACCAATGCCTTGGTCAATGGATCCACAAGATCAGACAGTCCGGGCATGCCTCGTTCAGCAGCTCGACCGAACGCCTGAATCGCCCGCAATCGAGTCTCCACATCCTGTTGCTCCAGCGCCTGCTGCCAAAGCGACTTAAGACCGGGATGAAATATGCGAATGATTGCATATGTTGGAAGATACGGGTCTTCGTACATCGGCCAATCCAGATCACCATTTGTTGATGATTTTCCTCCCCGGTGTTCGGTTGACCATGATGAAACCACCCCGCGAGTAACCTGCTGCGCCTGCACCGTATCCACCAGCAATAAGATGGAGCTCATCAAAATCGCCATACCCAGAGTTTGATAACGCACCAACATACAACACCCGTTACTGTGGCTTTGTCAGCTGCCAAACGCGAAACAACAAGACCCCCAGACAAACCAGGCAAAGAACGCCCATGATCTGCCAATTGGCCGGTACCAGATGGTATTCATCAAATCCAGGAGCCTCAATCAAACTCAGCGCCGCCGCCAGAGGATTCGTTTTCATAACAGCTTCTGTAATGCTGTGCGTAAACGTATCACCTCGCCCAACCCAAACCAGCATCGTTCCTGCAACAAAGCAAACCAGGACGGCATAAGCGGTCGCAGTAGCCGCTGCCGTCCTTTTGAAGAAACTACTGATGGTTGCCGTAACGAGTAGCGCAAAAATAGCCGTAAGCACCATCGTGATGACCACATGCGTAATGACCTGGGTGGCCGAGGTATCAATCTGAACCATGACCGCATACCCCGGCAACGTGGCAACAAGTAATAATAAAAGCGGCCAGGCAACACTTGCGAGTTTCCCGACAAGGATTTTGATTGCCGATAGGGGTGTTATCTGCAGCAACTGCCATCCGCCGGACTCACGTTCACCACTGATCAAACCACTGGCAAGACTGGGTGTCATCAAAATCAATAATGCCATCTGCAGGATGACCAGAATCGTCCCGATCACATCAACACCCCGCCAGATCGTACTTTGTGCACATACCATCGGCAGCGCCAAGGAAAGGATGACACAAACCCCAACCAGCCGCATCATCCAATGAGCCCGACCAAACCGGCGCGTACGAAACTCCTTGATCAGGACTGGATTCGTTAGTGGCCCGATCAATCCGGTACGTCGCTTAGGATCAAAAAACCACAGAAATATTACGCGTCGCAATACTCTAACCGCAGTGCTTTGCTCATCAGTCACTTTGCCCGCCGGTCGCGGCCGATCAAACAAGCGAACATCTAATCTTCTAGCTGTCCAACCGATTAAAAACACGGACAAGACCAAAGAACTGACCGCATATCCCTGCGCAAAATTGACGGGTACCCGAATTCCGGCCGCACCAACACCACCCTGCCCTGTTGCCTGCATCATCGCTGGGATTGGTGAAAGGCACCGGATCTGATTGGTAATCCTGTGTAATTGCGGTATGTGCGAATCAATGGTTAAGAGCTGCGGTCCCAACGACACAAGAAACAGTAGAAGTACTAATCCATAAGTGATGCGGAGTGCCGAATCGGATGACCCTGCATAACTGGACACACACAGCCCTAGTGCTGACAGCTGCAACGCCATAAGCCCCAGAATCCCATAGATCAACAGGAGCTGATGCTGTAAATCAACCCCGCCCATCACAATACAAGCCCCAGCAGCGGGCAAACTCAAAACCAACAAAATAAGCACGAAACCAAGTACGCCAACAAGCTTGCCCCCGAGAATGGACCATCTATTCATGGGCGAGTTGAGCAACAGTTCCAATGTTCCCCGCTGTCGCTCGGTGACAATGCTGGTTGCAGGAAATGCTGGTGCCAGCAGCATCACCGCTGCCATCAATCCGTACGCAACGACACGCACAACCTGTTGGGCTGCGGCACCCGAAAGGTCGACCACCGCATCACTAGGCCATTTGATCAGAACCAGGACCGTTAATAGGAAAATGAAACCCAGTTGCAAACCAAAGGCTCGCCGTGTACGCAGAGCACCGATGAGTTCTCGCTGAATGATGGGGTTCATCAGCTGCTCGTTTCCTCCGAAACACCCGCTTCAACTTCTTTGGTTACCGACATGAATGCATCTTCCAGATCCATGGGCACCTCACGAAACTGCGACACGCGTTGGCCTGATGCGATTAACTTGGCAAGGATATCAGCCAATCCCTGTTCGTCCTGATCTGTCGAGAAACGTATCACCGACTCAGCAGTCGAGGTGGTTATTGAAGCCTTATCTTTAATCAATTCACCAATCAGCGTTGCAGATGACTTAAGCCCGCCATCACCTAGCAACTGCACTTCGACAACCCGACGTTGGCGCACCGTAGCCATAATCTGTTCAAGTGATCCAAATGCCCGTAACAACCCACCAGTAATAATGGCCACCTGATCGCAAATCCTAGACAGCTCGGGCAATATATGACTCGTCACAATCAGTGTCTTACCCAGTTCGGCCAACCGCAAAAGGATCTGACGCATCTCAATCCTAGCCGTGGGATCAAGCCCATTTGCTGGCTCATCTAGAATAAGAACCTGCGGATCATGCAGGAGTGTTCTCGCCAAACCAACACGCTGCTTCATACCATGAGATAAACCTTCTGTATATAGATCCCTCATATATGCAGAACCCGTCAACTCCATGGTCTCGTCAATCCGACGTTGGCGTAATGAACGAGGGATCTTGTATGCTGCGCCGAAAAAATCGAGATATTCACGAACTCGCATGTTCTCATAGCCGCCAAAAACGTCCGGCATGTAACCAACCAATTGCTTGGTCTGTTTGACATCGCGAGTGCAGTCGTGACCACCAATTCTCGCAACACCATTAGTAGGTCGCAACAACCCAACCAGAATCTTGATCGTTGTTGTTTTACCTGCACCATTGGGGCCAATAAATCCAAGAATCTGTCCCTGGTGAACAGTCATTGAAAGCTTATCTAAGGCGATAAACTCACCATACATCTTCGTGAGGTTTTCGGTCACAACAACCGGATCGCTAGCCATTGAATTCTCCAGGCGAAAACGTAGTGTAGATAGATCGTTTCTCCTGCCCATCGCCACTCCCAGAGCCCATGGACTTTCTGACCTCTGCTGGCTCGCTCACCTGACCATGCACCTCAAGCTGTACATCGCGAATATGCCACTCACCACTACTGGCTTGAGGATTGGTCACACGCAAAGCCAAGAGTATCGCCCCCTGTGGGTCGACATGAATCGCTTGGCCAAAAGGAGCTAGTGCAATCTGCAGTGGTCCAAGTTTATTTTGAAACTCCTCAATCTCAACAAGTCCCTCGCCGTCACCATAGTATGCCGTAAGTACTCTGCCCGGCGCATTGACATCCAAGGCCCACGTACCCCCATCAATTGAAAGGGGCATGACGGCGGTCGGCAATGTAAACCGGAGCACAAGAAGCGCCTCAGTTCTCGCGGGTATCCATTGGTGCATCTGCTTATCAAAATGAATTCGACTACCGTCTCCCGTAGGACCACGAACCAACTCATAACGAATCAATCCAGTCGGCACAAAGACGCGTTGGCCTATCGGCGCGGTGGCAAACCGGACGGGAACTGCCATCAGCATGGCCGACCGTCGAAGATGTTCCTGGGGCAATAAGATTCCGAGATCAACTGAATCTGTCCATGCTAGAAACATTGGATCCCGCGGATAATCCTTGCGAGTCCACTTTATTGACGCAATCCGAGAACGGTCTAGAGTAACCGTGCTTTGCAAGGTTTTAAGCACTACTGTACGGTCATCCTGACTGATCAACTCACCTCGGTAAAGAATCCCACTCTTGGTTGTAATCATGGCACGCGCAAGAAGCGATCGGCACACCTCTTGGCGGCGCCTTTGCAGACTGGATAACGTAGCACCACCGACATATTGATCACCAAAGAGTTGGTCATCCGCTTCAATGACCATTGAATGATCCGGCGCCACATCCACTGCAAATCGCCCGGAATCTGTCACCAAAATAGCGTCTTCAAAAAGTCGGTCCGGCACGAAGTGACCAGATCTTGTAGCGTCTACGGGATGCAATGTGTCAATTGACCCGACAAGACCCGTCGGCCCGAACGAAAATACAACTTCTCCCATCTCGTCGAAATCGATTGTATCATGAAGCGTAGCGCTTAGAATTGCACCTGGAGGAAGCTTCAAACCATCCCACGTCCACTTGTGAATATCATTACGCCGCACACGAACCAATTCATTGGCTTGAACACTTTTTAAATCTGGCCATAACACGGCCGCGGTGTTCACGGAAAGCGGGCCATTCCCATCGGTTGGGCTGTAAATTCCCACCGCACCATGAGTCACTGCATATTGGGTTGCGGGAAGGACCTGTAAAAAATGTGTTGTACTTACGGTAAGCGGAACCTCAGACCGACGAGCAAAGCCCATAACGCCAATAACCAGCGCCCCGACTACAGACACGACAATGGCAGCCCATGTTCCATATTCCAGACGGCGAAGACGTCCTGCCACCAATCCCACCAACAAAATCCCCGAGCCCACAATGCCAAGTATGCCCGCCATACGAGACCGCCCAATGGTCTGATAGCCGATCTGGCTGGCCGTGTAACGATTTAGTGCCTCAACAGGCAAAGGGGGCCCCCCGATCGGGCGGTGGTACAAACTAATCAAAGAGCGAAAATGGGGACGTGCTTCTGGAGGTGGTTCAATATTTCCAATCTCACGCTTGCGGACAATATTAAGTTCGTACCAAGCACGGGGCCCCACTGTTGTGAGCATCACCCTGCCAAGACCAAATGGCTTAATTAGGGATGCAGGCCAACCACGCACGCGGTGGATCACCCTCCAATCAGGCGCCACCACGCGAACCATTTTGACTGGTTTCTCGTAACTCAGCGGCTCTCTATCCTCGCGGCCAGACTCGCTAACTACAAAGCGATTGAGTTCTAATTCATCGATTACCTGGCATGTCCACTGGTCACCCATGAGTTTCCGCATGAATGATGGGGACACTTGTTCAGCAAAGATCCACAGTCGACCACCCGATGCAATCCACCGTCGTAATGTTTGAAGTTGTGCTGTTGACAGGTTAGGCCGGTCATATGAAATAGCCAAGCAATCCAAGGGCTGCCAATTGCGAAGTGAAACAGGAAAACTTGCTGGTGAAAGATGCGGAACCTGCGACCGTGAGAATTCCGTCAATCGCATTGCACTGATTGCCACCGATGCCTCATCGTCTGACGGATCCTTCATCATGCACATGGATGGCCGAATGGTCTGAACGGCGAAAATACCCTCAGCGCGTGCCAATTGTGGCGGTCTTTTCGATTGATCAAGAAGTAATACCTCAGGAATGGTGGTTTTTAGAGCCTCATCCTTCAATCGAAAGTTCGGAGCGCGAAGTGACTGCCAACACTGACGCTCCGAACGCGGCGGTAGCCACACGGGTGATGTAAACTGAATGAACGGAGATTCTTTATAGCTATATGCCAAAACAAGATCGACAGCATCATTAGACGGATTGGCCACCCCTGATTTGGCGAGTGACCACGTATCCGATCGGTAGTGGCCAACACCGGATCTAGCAATTGATCCTGGCAGCCATTCCGAAGCCTTTTGAGCCTTGGCGCTGGTTGTCATTACTGCCGCGATTGCCCAGATCAAAATGCAATTCGAAATGGTTCTACGGTTTAATAATAACTTTTTTCTCACAGTTTAATGGTACCTCACCACGATGAATCAGGACAGCAACCAACGTCACGACCATAAGCTTTATGAAAATCATCCATCTTACACCAAGCAGAACCGTGCTGGTTTTATATGCCTACCGCAACAATCCTTGCCGGGACATAAATTGTTGGTTCAACAACGGTGGCCACTGACCAGTCATTCCTAACCCAGCAGCCACGGAGCGGTATCGGTATCCGTGCTGACTAACACGGGGAAAGCTATCCTTGATCAAGTTGCAACCCGGCCAATGCAGTCGGCACATCTGGTGAGAACTCGAAAATCTTATCAAGCCCGGTCGTGAGAAACACTACCCATACCGAATCAACCATTGCCGCAAGTCGCAACTTGCGATCGTTGTCGATCGCCCACTTGCGCAAACGCAGTAAATTAGTCAGGCTTGAACTGTTTAAATGGGTCACAGCGGAGAGGTCGACGACGGTATGCGGATTCGATTTACCTTGATTGATCTCGTGCTGAAGCGCAGAAATATCTTCCGAAAATGTTGGTTCGTTTGACAATTGGGCAACCCAAATTTGATCAGACCATTTTTGAATAGACATCCGACATTAGTCCTTCTATTGCTGAAACTGGGTACGGAAATCCGCGTCATCAGTCACCGTTATCAACAATACGTGCCACCGCAGCAAGGCTATCACCGTGAGCAAGATTGATGACCCGCACACCTTGAGTAGCCCTGCCCGTTACGCGAATAGTCCCAGCCTTGATCCGCACAATACGCCCCCCCGTGCTAATCAACATCAGATCATCGCTTGGCTCGGTTGCCAAAATACAGACAACTGAGCCATTGCGCTCGCTTGTTGCAATATCGCGCCGCCCCTTCCCACCTCGGCCTTGAGGGCGTGTTGAACCATCTTCTGATTGCACCAAATATTCGCGTAACGCCGTACGTTTTCCATAACCGTGGGATGTTACCGTAAGTAAATCACGGTCATCATCCGCACCAACCCGCACCAATCCGATTACGGAATTATTCTTCGCCAGATCGATCCCTTTAACCCCACTGGCCGATCGCCCCATTGCACGTACATCGTTTTCAAGAAAACGGATTGCCATGCCGGATCGCGTGCCTAACAACACGTGTCCGTCACCACTGGTCCATGTCACCCCGACAAGAGAATCATCTTCACGCAGATTGATGGCAATAATCCCGCTCTTATTAACATTACGGTAATCCTTGAGGGCCGTACGTTTAACAAGACCACATACAGTTGCAAAAAGCAGGAATGCCTCCTGCCGTTCAAAATCTTCGATGGGCATCAAGGCACAGACTCGTTCCGAGGGCCGAAGGTCCAATAGATTAACCATGGCCCGCCCCCGGCTCGTCCTAGACGCCTGGGGGATCTCGAATACTTTAATCTTGTAGACCCGTCCCGTATTGGTAAAACAAAGCAGGTCATCATGTGTTGATGAGACAAATACCTGTTCGGTAAAGTCTTCATCTTTGATCCGCGCACCGATAATACCACGACCACCCCGACCTTGGGTGCGATATTGTTCGGCGGGAATCCGCTTGACGTATCCAGCATGCGTCACGGTGACAACAACCTGCTCAACAGGTGTCAGCTCCGCAATGTTGAAGTCGACCAATTCGGCTTCATCAAAGGCTGTAGCACGCTGGTCGCCATATTTTCTTTTAAGCTCCTCCGTCTCCGATTTAATAATATCCAAAACCTTCTGGTGGTGAGCAAGTATATCTTCGTAATCCTCGATCTGGCCAATAAGCTTGGCATATTCCCCCGTCAAACGATCGATCTCAAGCGCAACCAATTGAATTAGCTGCATGCGTCCAATCGACTCTGCCTGAATGCGCGAAAGGTGAACGTCATTTCCAGACGATGCATTCTTAAAGCGTTCTGGAATCTGCGGTGCATACGGATGATCAGGCGGGATCCGAAACCCCCGATCCATCAGTTTGTCGATGGCCTCGTCCCGTGTGCGTGATCCACGAATC
>CAUZIY010000020.1:0-31003 GCA_963579995.1 Phycisphaerae bacterium | reverse complement strand
TCGTAACGCCGTGCGTAATCAAGCGCCGCGTGTTGACTGCCGAAATAGCAAGATTTGCTCTGGAATTGCAGCCGTACTCAAGAAGGAAGGCTATATCGATAATTTTGCGGTAATCGATGATGCCCGACAGGGTATTTTGCGTATTCAACTGCGATATGGCTCAAACGGAGAGCCGGCCATTCATTCTATTAAGCGCGAAAGCAAACCCAGTTGCCGTGTTTATAAGAAACTTCGAGAAATCCCACAGCCCCTGGGAGGCCTGGGTATTGCAATTATAAGTACACCGTGTGGCGTATTAAGCAATCGCCAAGCCCGCGAAATCCGTGTTGGGGGCGAGTTGCTTTGCACGGTGGAATGAAAGACTAAGAACGAGTAACCAATGTCCCGAATTGGAAAAAAACCAGTGCCGTTGCCCGGTGGCGTCAAGGTCAACATCAACGGCCAGGACGTGACTGTCGAGTCAGGTTCCAACCGGCTTTTTCTGAGTTGTAACCCCAAAGTCCAGGTTCGTCTGGACGACCAGATCAATGCCATCGTGGTCGAAGCCGATGACACTAACCGCCAAGGACGGGCCTTGCATGGGTTGACGCGGGCATTGATTAACAACATGGTCGAAGGTGTTTCCAAGGGATTTTCCAAGGAACTTGAAATCGTGGGTGTCGGGTGGTCAGCGCAGGTGGAGGGCACAAAGGTGAAACTTAATGTGGGATACGCCGACACCCGTGAGGTTGAGATTGTCGCCGGAGTACAAGTCGAAGTGAACGCCAATCGGATCAAAGTCAGTGGCGCCGACAAGCAGGCAGTAGGAGAGGTTGCCGCCCAGATTCGAAAACACCGCCCACCGGAACCGTACAACGGCAAAGGAATCAAGTACACCGACGAACACGTCGTACGCAAGCAAGGAAAGGCCTTTGCTGCTGGCGGAGCTTAATCAATACGCTGGCCTAAATATTTCGAACCTACAATAACAGTGATCCCATGAAAAGAAACAAGCTTAAAACAGTTCGCCGAAAACGCCGTAAAATCGGCATTCGGAAACTGGTGATTGGCACAGCTGATCAACCACGGCTTACTGTCTTTCGCAGCATTAAGCATGTTTATGCACAGCTGATAGACGATACTGGCGGTAGGACATTGGTTGCGGCTGATAGTCGCACAGCCAAACTGCCCAATGGCGGGAACAAAGATGCCGCCCAACAGATAGGAACAGTCTTGGCACAGCGGGCAAAAGAAGCAGGCATTACGTGTGTGGCACTTGATCGCAATGGGTATCGCTATCACGGCCGAGTACAGGCTCTTGCTGAAGCGGCGCGTGAAGGGGGACTCAAGTTTTAACTTTGGGCTCAGGACTCTACGTCAATTCCTGGCAGAACGAAAAACAGCTGGCCCCCTAGGGCCTTGGATGGAAACATGGCAGAAGTAATAACTAAAGAAGGTCATGCTCTTGAATCGACGACGGTGAAGATCTATCGAACCGCAACCGTCGTCAAAGGTGGACGCCGGTTTAACTTTGGCGCATTGGTTGTTGTTGGTGATCGCCAAGGCAGCGTTGGCATTGGCTACGGCAAAGCACCAGGCGTACCGGCTGCTATCGAAAAGGCCCAAAAGGTGGCCAGGAAGAGCTTGAAAACAGTCACCCTCCAAGAAGGAACCTTGCCACACGCCATCACATCCAGATACGGCGCATCCGTTGTCAAACTACTACCGGCAGGTCCCGGAACAGGTGTAATTGCCGGTGCAACGGTGCGAGCGGTGCTCGAATTAGTCGGTGTTCGTGACTGCTTAACCAAGTCTTTTGGCTCCAACAATGCGAAAAATCTAGTGCAAGCAGCTTTCGCGGGGTTATCTCAACTGCGTACTAAGGAACAGATTGAGGCGATTCGCCAGGTAGATATCGGCAAGACGGAAGTTGAAGAGCGGTTGGATGCAGGCCGCCGTTTTGCACCCAAAAACATTGCCGTCCCTGCACCGGCCAAACCAACACCTGCAAAATCGAAACCCAAAAAAGGCGGTGACAAGAAACCAAAGGAAGCCGGAAAATCGCCATCGACTGCCGAGGGCGAGGTTCTTGATACAGCTGGCGATAATGAACCCACAGCGCCGAAACCTTCCGATACCCCCGCATCCCCGGAGAGCCCATCGCCATGATGATTCACGAGATCACCACCAAAGTCGGGCGGTACAAGAAGCGCAAGCGAATTGGTCGTGGTGTCGGCTCAGGACACGGTAAAACCGCAGGTCGGGGGCACAAGGGTGCGCGTTCGCGATCAGGATGGAGTGGTTCAATCCGTCCTGCAGCAGCGGGGGGGCAGATGCCGCTATTTCGCCGACTACCCAAACGTGGATTCAACAATGCACGGTTTCGAAAGATCTATCAGATTGTCAATACGGGCGGGCTGGACTCCCGCTTTGAGGATGGCGCAACGGTAGACCCACAGGCGTTAGCAGATGCCGGGCTGATCGCCAATGTGAACAAACCGGTCAAAATCCTAGGCAATGGTGATCTATCCAAGAAAATCACGGTCACCGCTTCAGCATTTAGTGACTCTGCGGCCAAGAAAATATCCGAGGCCGGCGGATCAACGTCCGTTGAGTCTTGATCGCGTTTTGCTCTGTATAAGCGCCCCTTGTATGTGACATTGAGTCAATTTTCCCGACACCAATAGCCCAAGAACCTAACAACCACATGCTCCGAGCTTTTATCAACCTGTGGAAGATCACCGAACTTCGTACGAAGCTTCTATTTACAATGAGCATGTTGGCGATCTATCGCATTGGCTTTTTTATTGCTTTACCCGGCGTCAATCAAGACGCACTACGTGAATGGGCGGAAAGATCCTCCGGAGGCGCTGTTGGTGAATTACTGGCTTTCGTACAGATCTTCACCGGTGGCACATTTAGCCAATCTACGATCTTTGGGTTGGGAATCATGCCTTATATTTCAGCTTCGATTATCTTTCAGCTACTGGCAACCGTTGTGCCAAGCCTACAGGAATTGCAGAAGGAAGGTCCGGCAGGGCGTCAGAAAATCCAGGAGTACACACGATACGCTACCGTTGGGCTTTGTATCATCCAGGCATCCTTCTGGTTGGCTAATATCCAAGGGACCATTGGAGCCGTATATCCATCCTATGAGGGATCGTGGGTCTTTTGGGCCTGTGGTGTTTTGGGCATGACTGCGGGTACCGTATTTTTGATGTGGCTGGGTGAGCAAATTGATAAATACGGAATTGGCAATGGCGCCTCACTGATCATTACCGCAGGTATTGTCGTGCGAATGCCAGAGGCGGTGGGACAGGTAATAAGCAACTTCTCGGTTAGCGGCGCTGAAGGCACCTATGGGCCAATGAAGGTTATCTTCTTGGCATTGTCATTTGTGGCGGTCGTGGCCGGTGCGATTCTAATCACGCAGGGCCAGCGACGAATCCCAATCCAACAGGCCAAGCATACACGTGGGCGACGCGTTTATGGTGGGCAAAAAAGCTACTTGCCACTACGGGTGAACCATGGTGGAGTGATGCCCATTATTTTCGCCAGCGCATTTATGATGTTTCCAACTTTAATTCTTGGCTGGCTTGCCCAGACCTATGATCAACGGTGGCTGATCTTTCTCAATAACTCGTTCGCCAACAGCCAGGGCTATCTATACATCCTGTCCTACATCGCTCTTATCTACTTCTTTGCTTACTTTTGGACGTCAGTCCAATTTCAGCCCAAGGAAATGGCTACAAACCTGCGGGATCATGGCAGTTTTATTCCCGGCCTGCGACCAGGCCCACGAACTGCGGAGTATCTCGAGACCGTCATGGAACGAATCACATACGTCGGGGCTGGGTTTCTTGCTATCATTGCGGTGATTCCCATGGTGGTTGCGACTTGGGGAGGCATCGACCTCTCGATCACCATGTTCCTAGGCGGCACGGGCCTGTTGATTGTCGTGAGTGTCATGCTCGATTTCGTCACCCGAATTGAAGCATCAATGATGATGCGAAACTATGATGGATTTTTATCCAAACGGATTCGTGGCAGCCGTGGAGCAAGCTAATCCAAAACATGACAATAATTTATATTACGTGGAGGCACCTCAACAACGCTTTTTGCCTTCCTGAATAATTTTCTGTACGATCAGGTATTATCGACGTGGTCGAACAACTAAACAAAGGGCATTAGGCAATGTGGACAACTGCGGATGGGCATACGGCTAAAGACGCAAGAAGAAATCGAGAAGATGAGGACCGCTGGTCGCGTTGTCCATAGGGTATTAGAGCAGTGCCGTTCGATGTGTAAACCCGGGGTAACACCGAGCCAGATTGACGAAGCAGCTCAACAAAAGATTGAAGCTGAAGGCGGACGCGGGTTGTTCAAGAACTACCCCACATACCGTCCAGGCGAAGGTTTTCCGGCGAATCTGTGTATCAGCCTCAATGAGTGCGTGGTCCACGGAATAGCCGACGATACGCAGATCCGCGATGGGGACATCGTCGGGATTGATTGCGGCGTTGAAGTAAATGGCTGGTGTGGCGACTCGGCAACCACCGTACTAGTTGGCAACGTACGAGTCGCGACTCGCAAACTGTGTACCGTGACTGAACACGTGCTGCAACTTGCGATTGAAAACATTAAACCGGGGCGACTATGGACCCAAATCGCCCGGCTAATGCAGGCGTATGCTGAGAATGCAGGAATGAGTGTTGTCCGTGACTTTGTAGGGCATGGAATAGGTCAAGCAATGCATGAGGATCCCAAGATACCTAATTATGTGGGGCGTGAGATCTTGACCAACGACATCACATTACGAGAGGGTATGGTCTTGGCGGTTGAACCGATGTGCAATCTTGGCTGCAAGGAAGTGGTCACACTCGACGACGGCTGGACCGTAAAAACGGGGGACGGTCAACCCTCCGCCCATTACGAACATACGATTGCCGTGACTGCCACGGGTGCTGATGTGCTTACGGATGGAAGGTGATAGCTTTTGGCGAAAGAGGAAAAATTACAGATTGATGGTGAGGTACTCGAATCCCTGCCCAACGCGATGTTTAGGGTTCGGTTAGAAAATAACCACGAAATCATAGCCCATATCTCCGGAAAAATGCGTATGCATTACATCCGCATTCTCCCCGGCGATCGGGTCACCGTCGATATTAGCCCTTACGACCTGACGAAAGGCCGTATTACGTACCGGCATTAAACAAAGAGCAATGTGTCGCAGAATATAGAGGTCTGCTATGAAAGTTCGAAGTAGTGTTAAGCGAATTTGTGAAAAATGCAAAATTATTCGACGCAAGGGTGTGGTACGGGTAATCTGCACCAACCCCAAACATAAGCAGAAGCAGGGGTGACCAAAACGGCTAGACAGGTGCGGTTGTATCCTCATGGGGACCGCCGCCCGCACCTTTGATAACTTAGGAACTAACCATGCCACGAATTGCCGGCACCGACATTCCAGACAAACCCATTCGCTTTGCACTGCGTTACATCTATGGTGTTGGCCCGGCTAATTCCGAGATAATCCTGAAAGAAGCAGGCATCGATGGCCAGATGCGGGCAAGTCAGCTTACCGAAGATCAGTTGGCACAGATCAGCACAATCATTGACAACAATTACCTAGTTGAAGGTGTATTGCGGCGCCAAATTGCCCAGAACATTACCCGGATACGTGACATCCGATGTTATCGAGGCGAACGACATCGTCGCGGATTGCCGTGTCGCGGCCAACGAACCAAGACCAACGCACGTACCCGCAAGGGACGCCGCAAGACAGTTGCAGGGAAGAAGGGCGTCAAGGAACTGAAATAAACGCACTTAAAGTAAGTGGCAATTCATGGTGACGGATCGATCTGTCACCTCATAGCAAGGTATGTTCATGGCTAAAAATAAGCGAAAAGTTCGACGAAATGTGCGACGTGGCATTGCGCACATCAAGGCCACATTCAATAATACTTATGTAACGATTACGGACATCAATGGTGAAACATTGTGTTGGGGATCGGCGGGCACCGGTTTTAAAGGTTCGCGTAAAAGCACCCCCTTTGCCGCAACGCGGGCCGCAGAAGATGCCGCCAGCAAGGCGAAGAAGTTCGGCGTCCAAGAGATCGAGGTTCACGTCAAGGGGCCTGGAAGTGGCCGGGAATCAGCCGTCACAGCATTACAATCAGCTGGCTTGCGTGTAACCGCCGTCGAGGACCATACTCCCATACCACACAATGGTTGTCGGC
Source organism: Phycisphaerae bacterium (assembly GCA_963579995.1). Classification (GTDB taxonomy): domain Bacteria; phylum Planctomycetota; class Phycisphaerae; order Phycisphaerales; family Phycisphaeraceae; genus UBA6626. The sequence goes on along the minus strand of CAUZIY010000020.1, from coordinate 24,785 downwards.
CAAAAAAGAAACGCCGCGTCTGATTACTGACCACCTAGTAGATACTTTGGACCCTAACGTACACCGCAAGAGATATTGCCCTTAAGTTCAAGATCAAAATATCGTTTGGGTACAGAAGTCCAGCCACCATTCTCAGCAGTGTGGCATCTGGACGATAAGGCCCAGCGAATGTGAGTGACTTTAAAACACTGCTGAGGTTTTTGGAGCATGACGATGCGTATCAGATGGCGCGGATTGGAATTGCCCAATCGAATCACCCCTGATCACGACCTGAACGGTGACAACTATGGAAAGTTCGTGGTCGAACCTTTTGAGCGTGGCTTTGGGACCACTGTTGGTAATAGCTTACGCCGAATCCTACTATCAAGTTTGGAAGGTTCTGCTGTAACGGGAATCAAGGTGAAAGGAGCACCACACGAATTCACGAGCCTCACGGGCGTGATGGAGGACGTGACAGACATTGTCCTTAATGTCAAAAACATGGTTGTGTCGCTTGAAGGTGAAGAAAGCATGACTATGCGTCTTTTTGCCGAGGGGCCTGGTGAGGTCACCTGCGAACTGATCGAGGCTGACACCTCAATCACAATTCACAATAAAGATCTGATATTGGCGACACTCACCAAAGAGGTCGAATTCGATATGGAATTCGTTGTGCAAAAGGGACGCGGTTACGTACCTGCATCGGAGCAATATGAAACGACTGAAGATCAGGAAGTTGGCGTGATCCCCGTCGATGCAATCTATTCTCCAGTAACCAGAGTGCGATACAACGTAGAGAACACGCGTGTTGGCCAGAAGACCAACTACGACAAGCTGACATTGGAGGTGTGGACCAACGGAACGGTCGCACCGGACATAGCAATGGTTGAAGCAGCCAAGATTCTTCGTAAGCACTTAAATCCGTTTGTGCAGTACTTTGAATTGGGTGACGCAACCGCAAGTGAGACCGCTTCAGCAGCAGCCCGGGCCGACGAGGAATTGCTCAGCAAACTACGAATGTCCGTCGACGACCTGGACCTGTCGGTGCGGGCGAATAATTGCCTCGAATCCGCCAAACTCAAGACGGTTGGCGAACTGGTAAGCCACTCTGAGGCCGACCTGCTGAGAGTTCGATCCTTTGGAAAGACCTCCCTGCGCGAGGTCAAGCGTAAACTATCTGATATGAGCTTGGAGTTGGGCATGGAGTTACCAACCGACCTAGAGCAGGAGATGTCGGAACCACCACCCGACATCTCGTGACATAACGCCGAGGAGTGCAGACGATGAGACATCGTGTTGCTGGGTATAAACTAGGGCGTGATACCGAGCACCGTACCGCAATGCGGCGCAATCTGGCGATCTCGCTATTGACCCACGGTCAGGTAACGACAACCATCCCAAAGGCCAAGAGTGTCAAACCCTTTGTGGAAAAGCTGATTTCATCAGCGCGGAAGGGCGATTTGGCATCACGCCGCCGAGTGTTACAGGCCATTGGTGATCCGTATCTAATCGCTCACGAGGATGACCCAGATGTGGTTCGTAATCGATACGGTGAAGTGGTCTCTGCGCCACGAGTGGTGAAAAAACTGTTCGATGAGATTGCCCCGCGATACGCTGATCGACCAGGAGGCTATACACGCATAGTGCGTTTGGGTACTCACCGCATCGGTGATGGTTCGGATCTATGTGTCCTGCAACTCGTAGGATCCGAAGAAGGGCCACAGGTCTCAGGCGCTTATTCGAGACGCCGCGATAAGGCCGATCGACGGATGGAATATGCCGCGCAACAACGACGCGACCAAACGGCTGCTGTCGTCGAAGAACCATCACCTGAAGAGGCCGAAGATCCGTCACCACCAGAAGCCGAAGAAGCTGAATCCTCTACGGAAACGTTGCAGAAAGACGAATAGTGCCCATGAACCGAAACTAACAAATTTACGGCTCTGTACTCCTCGCTGCCAAATAAATACCCCTGAATTGCCAAGGTCGGTCCTTGCTGTCTTCGCAAATCGTCTGCGGGGGTAGATCCCTAATACAGGCGTAACTCTGCGCAACCCGCAAATGAACTTTGGCCAATTAATGCACCGGGCTCAACACCTCGATACACAAAACCCTAGCCAACCAACTGGCGACACGTACCAAACCCCCTCTGGGCAGGCGGGACCCGGCAACCGTGACCTATCCTGCCTTCGTCGACAAACTACCAGTTAGCCATGGCACACCGAACCTCCCTAGCAACGCAAACACCCAACAGCTGCCCGCGGATTCTGGCCGTGTATGGCCCGGAAGACGCACTCCGCCGCGAGGCAATGGGGCAGCTCCAGAACGTTGCGAAGAAGGCCCATGGTGCAGTCGACATCATTCGGTTTGAGGGAGCCACATGCGGATTGGCGGAGGTGCTTGATGAGTTGCGTAGTTTTGGACTCATGCAGCAGTTTAAGATCGTTGTTGTAGACGATGCGGATCGATTCGTAACTGCACATCGAGCGGCACTGGAACGTTATGCAAAGAAACCGGTTGACCATGGCACACTCGTATTGCGCTGCAACCGGTGGTACAAGAGCAATTTGGATAAATTGATTCAGAAGGTTGGCCAAATCATCAAATGTGAATCATTGAAGCGGCCTGCGCTTAAAACCTGCTTACAGAAAATTGCGTCCGAGCGGCACAACCGCCGGCTCGATGAAAACGGCGCTGACCTGATGATCGATCTGTTGGGCACCGAGCTGGGACGATTGGATACCGAGTTGGCCAAGCTTGCACTCCTTGTGGATGATGGCGAACGGATCGAGATCGATTTAATCCGACAAACCGTCGGGCGTGCCAGCAACGACCAGGCATGGGCAGTTGGTGAGGCATTGCTCGATGCAATCGCGTCAGGTCCCGCATCGGCAGGCCAGGCGATCGAAAAAATCCATGAACTGGTCGGGGTTGCCCGCCAAGCCGATGTCTTAGTGGCTTATTTCCTTGCTGACACCGTACGGAATTTGAATCTTGGCCTGATGATGAAACGCCAGGGCCTTTCCGACCGCCAGATGGCCAGCCGTTTAAAACTATGGGGGCTGCGACAGCTCAAGTTTTCAAAGGCACTTGCCAAACTCAGCGATGCGTCGGCAGCCAACCTCCTTAATCGAGTCGTCAGCTACGATGCACGTGCCAAGCGAGGATTGGGCGGGTCAATGATAAACAATGAATGTTTCTGCGCGGCTTTAGACGATGTAATATTTGGATCACGATAGCGAATCAGCAGCCCATGGATGGGCCCTGCGAACACAAGTTCGCCGTAAGGCCGGAGGCCTTGATGCATTTTTACCCCATTATAAACCATCCACCCAAGGCACTTGTACCCTCAACCTCTTGTCTTATGGCTGAGGATTTTGTCCGATGCGGCCTTGTATTTCTGCTATCACTTCTGGTTTCTTGTAATACACCATCTGCGCCAAGCCATACCACAGCCACTGGTAATTCCGAAAACCAGATCCTCTCTGGGGCAATACCCGATTCCCAGCCAGGACATTCCCTGGATGTGCAACCCCGCAAGGTGCAGGATCATGCGTCACAGTACACCACCCGGATGGCAACCGACATCCAAGGTGAAGCAGAACTGGATCAGACAGTGGTACAGGTTCAATGGGTTGACTCGCGTGCTCAGCGTAAGCCTCATCCAATTTTGACGACACCGCAGATCACCAACCCCCCACAGGACCTTATGCGTAACGCCCATTCGGCACCGGTGGCACATCTTGACCAACACAAGCTTCTGGAGCTCCTGAGGCAGGAAATTGCTTACGGGGACCGTGAACCGGCAACCAGGGCCATCCTGCTGGCTACTTTGAACCTGATTGACTCTCGAGATCAGTTGGGAACAGCAGCCATTGCCACGTTGGATACCAAAGAGAAAAAACGTGTTGAGCGTTACCAGAAATTGATCCAGTCTATTTTCCGGGCCACAGTTGACGAAAATCTGACCATCGACAAAGCATGGCTGGTCAATCGATCAAAGGATTTTGACGGTTCATCACAGATTCGAATCCTGACCACAAAACTTGTCAAAAGCGTTGGAGGATGGGGTGTTTACGAAGAGTTCCCCTCCAATCGATTTGTAGCTGGGCGGGAAAACCCCATGCTCATTTATGTTGAGCTTGACCATTTCAAGACAGTCACATCCGATAATGGGATCAATCAAGTAAAACTTGAGCAGGAAATCGAGCTCTACACGGACCATGATGGCCAAATGGTGTGGCGTCAACCACCCGAGCAAGTGACGGATGCATCAAAGAACCTCCGTCGAGATTTCTTTGTCCGCCAGCTGATCCGGCTACCATCCAACCTATCCGTCGGCCGGTTCTTCCTGAAGGTCCGTGTAACTGATTTACACAGCGGAATTCGGGATGAATCGACCCTGCCAATCATTCTTGTTGCGGACCAGCGCCTAGTCATCCAGGATACAGAATGAGGGACAAAAAGCCCCCTCTATTTGCCCCTTGGCTCATCTGAGCTACTATTTCCCCTACATGCGACAAATAGCAGACGCACAGCGTGTCAGCATGCTTATTGATCAGCTTGCTGATGCGATCAAACAAGACATGTCAGGCACTACGGATCCCTGGGCCATAGTCGGAATCCGCAGTCGTGGTGATCTACTAGCACAGCGCCTTGCAGGTCGTCTCAACTTCGATCACATTGGCGTACTCGATATTACGCTCTATCGCGATGACCTTTCCGAGATTGGGATGCAACCAATCGTTCGTACAACTGAAATCCCGTTTGCTATTGACCGGATGCAAGTTGTACTCGTAGATGATGTACTGATGACCGGCCGGTCAGTACGGGCCGCACTTCAGTCATTAATGGATTTGGGACGTCCACGAAGAGTCTGGCTAGCCGTGCTGGTAGATCGTGGTGGACGCGAGTTACCGATCCGGCCTGACTACGTGGCATTCGATCTCGCACAGGATGACAGCGGTCTTGGACTTGCCTCCGACAACCGCGTGGAGGTCATGTTACAACCGACCGACCCCGAAGACGGAATTGTTGTCTGTTCAAGCGATCCGCAAGTGAGTATTTCATGAGCAAGACCCCAGAACCCTATTGCTGGCCCCACAAGCACTTGCTGGGCCTGCAAGACCTCAGTGCAGCGGATATTCTCTTCGCACTTCAGACTGCAGTAGGTTTCCTGGAAGTAAGCACACGTAGTGTCAAGAAGGTACCAGCATTACGTGGCAAAGTGGTAGCAAACCTATTCATGGAGGACTCAACGAGAACACGCTCTAGCTTCACGTTGGCTGCAAGTCGATTGTCTGCCGACGTGATTGATTTATCGGGTAAAGGTTCAAGTATTTCGAAGGGCGAAACTTTACGGGACACCGGGCGTAATATTGAGGCAATGGGTATTGATGCAATTGTCTGTCGCCATCCGTTAAGTGGAGCAGCTGTTCAATTGTCTCGGGCCGTAAATTGCAGTGTCGTTAATGCAGGCGATGGTCAACACGAACATCCCACACAAGGTCTGCTCGACATCTTCACGATAGCACGACAGCTTGGTCGCACTGATTTTGATCTGACGGGTATCACCGTGGCAATCGTTGGTGACATTGCCCACAGTCGTGTAGCCCGATCGAACCTCTACGGCCTGCTCAAACTAGGAGCTACGGTTGTCTTAGTGGGACCACCAACTCTTCTACCACGCACATTTGCCGACTTGGGCTGTGAGTTGAGCTACAGCCTTGACGACGTTTTGGACCGCGTCGATGTACTCAATATGCTCCGCATTCAGTTTGAAAGGCTAACCAGTCAAGCCTTTCCCAGCGTGCGTGAATACGCAACCTTCTTTGGACTGACCACCAAACGTCTAGCCCGCGCCAAGCCCGATGTGGTGGTTATGCACCCTGGCCCCATCAATCGTGGGATTGAATTGGACTCGCAAGTTGCTGACGGCCCCAATAGCGTGATTCTCTCCCAGGTCAGCCATGGCTTGGCTGTCCGAATGGCCGTTTTGTATCTGGTCAGTGGGGCCAAACATCAAGCTGACTCGCTTTAATTGATGATCATAGGAGGGGATGGCAGGTTGCCATGACTGCATCTGGACTGCTATTAATCATTTCAGGTCCCTCCGGTGTGGGGAAAACGACCATTACCCGCCGCGTTCACCACCAATTGGGTGGCATGCTGAGCGTTTCGGTGACAACACGCCCCCAAACACCCGCTGACACCGAAGGGGTCGACTATCATTTCATTGATGAGGACAAATTCAACCAGATGTGTGACGGTGACGAGCTACTCGAATACGCCGAGGTATTTGGACATGCTTACGGAACACCAAGAAAGCCGGTACTTGATGCGATTTCGCAGGGAAAGTTGATGATTCTGGAAATTGACGTCGAAGGCGCCATTCAGATCAAATCGAATACCAATGGCGCATTTGCCATCTTTGTGCTCCCACCAGATGAACAGGTCCTCCTGAAACGTCTACACAACCGGGCGCGTGAAGACGAAAATACCATTCAGGGTCGATTCAAGAAGGCCAAGGATGAGATCGCACGTGCCAGATCGTGTGAAATTTATGATGCCTTTATTGTCAACAAGGATCTTGATCAGGCGGTCGACCAAGCCATTCATCTTGTACAGTCCCATTGCAAAGCCAACTGCACCGAACAATAACCTTTACTATATTGGTACGAATGTCCGAAGCCATATTTCTTGATCGCGAAGGAACGATTACGTGCAATGCGTCGAATGGCGATAAACCGTCAGGTAACGGCCTGATTCATGGTGCTGCCTCAGCGATCGCATCACTACGTGGCTTGGGGTATAAAATTGTTGTCGTCACGAATGAACCTGCTATCGCCGACGGACATTATGCTGAACAGGACATCATAGCAGGACATGCCCATCTCAACCATGCCATTCGGCGCACGAGAGGCGCAACCGTCGACCGGTTCTACTATTGCCCGTATGAACCGGGTGGAAGGGTCAAGAAATATCGCAAGAATCATCCGTGGAGGAAACCAAAGCCTGGCATGCTCATGGCCGCCAAAGAAGATCTTCAGATCGACCTTTCCAAATCTTGGGTGGTGGGTTCTGGCCCAATTGATGTCAAGGCGGGCGTTGCAGCAGGGGCCAGGACTATTTTACTAGACGATAAATTATCCAAGCATTCAGTACCTCATGCCGCCAATTCCTCAAATAGGTTCGGCGCCGATTTTATTGCTCCCAACCTCATAGAAGCGGTAAAAGTCATTACCCAGCAGCGTATCTCGGAATCAACCCATGCACCCCACACCCTCACACAACCGCAAGAAGAAAGCTTGCCAAACAGCCATTCGCCACTGACATCGACACACAACAATCTCAACCAACCATACCCTGATCAAGAACCCAACCATGACGCTGTTGTCAAAAGGCGCCCGATTCCTGCTGCACAAAAGACCGTGCAACTTTCGTCATCCAAACGATCAGAATCAACCAAGGATGATGGACATTCCCATGCCATCATTTCGCCGACCGCCCGCACACTTAGACAGATCCTTCAAGAGCTTCGCCGCCAGAGATCACAACCAAAGGAATTTTCCTATCCACTTGCAGTAGCGTTGGCACTGCAATTAATTGCCGTGGTCTGCGCCCTCGGCGCATTTATCGTTGCTGGCGCAACAGATGATCAAACATTTGCAAGGTGGATGAGTTGTGGGACCTTTGTCCAACTGACCGTTATTGCAATGCTGCTATTTCATCGTAGGTTGTAGAGTTGTCGCCGACTGGTGATAAGCGGCAAGTCCCCATGCCGTTCAAAATAAATAGATCCGAAAATCGAATTTCATCACCAGGCCAAGTAACCTCCATCGACCACAAGATCAACCCCTGTCACATAACCAGATGCCTTTGATGCTAAAAACACCACAGCACCCTTAAGGTCAGAATTATTGCCCCAGCGGCCTAGGGGCACACGTCTTAGAAAATTATCCTGCGTACCCAGATCGAAGGAATCTTTATTCACTTCAAGTGGGAAACCACCGGGGCTGATTGTATTGACACGGATGCCATAATGGGCCCAAGCCGTTGCAAGCGCCCGCGTCAGATTGGCAATACCACCTTTACTGGCGGCAAAACTAACACTGGCTGGCAAGTGATTTGAATCCTTAGTGTATAGGGTGCCATCCATGCCGGCTTGACCATAAATCGATGAAATCTGAACAATGCGACCACCACCCTGGCGGATCATATGTTGTCCGACAACTTGTGCACAGACAAAAGAACCCGTCAGGTTGACATGCTGAACACGGTGCCATTCGTCAAGACTTTCATCCTCCGCTGGCCCAAAATCAAATGTTCCTGCGTTGTTGATGAGAATATCCAGGCGGGAAAATTTATCCACAATTTGATCGACAGCGGCTTTAACCTCGGCTGCTTGCGTAATATCCATTTGCACTGCCAACGCCTGGCGACCGAGTTTGCGAACCAGGGCAGCTGTTTGTTCACACATTTCCAAACGTCGGGCTCCGATTACCACATCAGCACCGGCTTCAGCTAGCGCCAGTGCCATCTGGCGACCTAACCCAGTACCGCCGCCTGTAACCAACGCCACGTCACCGGTCAGATCAAATAGTTCCCTTACGTTCATCCGTGACTTTCAGCAAGAGGTAAAGATACTGTCTCGTGTTTTTGATACGAATACCGTGCCGCAATAATGACCTCAAGCGCTCGACGCCCGTCATCACCGGTAGCCACCGGTGGTTCGTCACGCTCAATTGATTGCACAAAGCAACGAATCTGCTCGGCATACCAACCCACTAAATTGCCATGTAGTTTGGACCAATGCAGGACATCAGGAAATTGCCAGCCATCATCATTGCATATGGCCACTGTATTGGGTAATACCTGTCCGTAAGCAATACCTTTGCTACCGACCACCTCAAACCGAACATCACCACCCATCCCCAACTTGGCCGGCAACACCCAACCGCTTTCGACAACCCCCACGGCACCACGCCGCGTTTTGAACATGGTCCAGCAGATGTCGTGGACACCCAATTCGTCTTGTACAGGACCAGTAACTATTTCAGCCGTAACGCGCACCACCTCATCATTCAGGTACCAGAGCATGAGATCAAGATCATGGACTGCTAGATACTGTTCGACACTCACGCGACCCGCCAAACGACGTGCCTCCGTAATAAAGGCATGACGCTTGCTATAGATGCTCATGATATTGCCCAAAGATCCGGTCTCGATCTGTTCCTTGATTGCGGTGTGCGTTGTGTCATATCGCGAGCAATAACCAATGGCTAGTTTCACATTGGCTGCCTCTGATGAGGCAATGATACGGTCCGCATCTCGAAGATTGGTTGCAATTGGTTTTTCCAAAAGCACATGTTTCCCTGCATTGCCGGCAGCAACCGCAGGTTCACAGTGCAGTTGATCAGGCGTGGCGATCACAACCGCATCCATGTTGCTCAAAGCAAGTAAGTCATTGTAGTCTGTAAACGCATGCTGCAGACCATGTTCATCGGCCAGAGTATTAGCCCGTGTTTGGTCTACATCTGCCACTGCAATTAACTGTGCTTCTGATACCGCATCAATCGCGGCGGCATGTACAGCACCCATTTGGCCCGCACCAATAATACCGAAACCAATTGTCATTGGGATTCTCTTTTCACTCACACAAGCGACACGGAACTTAAAATGGCTCCAGACAGAATAGCAGAATTATCCCGCCATGAAGATGGTGGTAATTGTTCTGAAGATCACGAGGTAAATCCGAAAGATATGCAGGTGATTAATACAAGTTTGGGCGATAAATGGCGACCATCAAGCCATCTCTGATCCTTGTGCATACGGCCTGAACCACCCGGCGGGGGGAATGGTGACCTGTATTGATATTAATGATGTTATCTATACCACGTCTATGGCGTGGTTTTCGGTCCGCGGGGTGATCACAGCGGGGGTGGTAGCCAGATCCATGAGCAACACCGTTAAGTCATCAGCACGGCTTAGGGAACCGGCTTGGCAATCAAGTTTACTAGACAATCGGGCCAAGGCATCCTTAGCCGACCCGGAAGCAAGGTCTTTAAATTCATCCAGGTAACGGTTGTTGGCAATAGGGTGACCGTTGCCAATCTTCCGGGGTTTATCCCCAGGAAAAGCAAGTTCAAATCCATCACTATAAAGCAGCAAACGGTCACCTAAATCCAACTGAATACGAGAAACTTCAAATTCCTCGTCTGGGAATACGCCCAACATGGCACCTTCGGGCTCTATAGCGGTAAGGGAGCCGTCGCCACGCAACAGTAGGGGATAGGGGTGACCCGCACGCGCAATTTGGAGTTCGAGTGTATCCACATTAACCACACCGTACACAGCGGTCGCGGTACGTACCTTGTCATGGCTTTCATGTTCTAAAAGATCACGGTTCAGTCGCGATAAGACATCATCCGGAGAGACAATTCGCAAGCCAGTGGCAACCGTAGGAGCCGTTTCGCAGACGGTCAATGAACACTTGATGTAGCTCGTCATGAGCGCTGCGGGAACACCATGACCAACGGCATCCACCAAGAAAAAACCGATATGGTTTGTGTCGAGGCGACGTACATCATAGATATCCCCACTCACATACCCGGCAGGCCGAAACAGCACATGGAAATCCACGCCATTCGCAGTAGGCATTTGTGTGGGAAGAAAGTCCTGTTGCAGTTGTGCGGCCAATCGCAGTTCTTCATCAATCTTTCCGAACTCATTGACTAAACCACCGTGATGTAGGTGAAGTAATGAAAGTTCAGTTTTAAGCACTTGGACAACATCCGCTTGACTCCACAGCGTTCGGAGTATTGCAGCAATACTGGCTGGAGGGCTATTGGGTGGTGCTGCCACAACACCTTCGATGATGGTTGACCCCACCGCGTTGGTTTCATGAGGACGGGTGACCATGCCTAGCACATGTCTCTCTTGCAGGAGCCCAATTAATTCTCGACCTTGATCCGCCAGGTGCTGTGTTTCACTAAGCAACCAGACGACATCACAACTGTTCAACGGCGAGGGATCGTTCAGGACACTTGGTAGGGTATACTGTTCAATGATGGGCTGCTCGCTGGGTGACCAATGTTGTAAAACCTGATGAACCAGATCACGGGGTGTTGACCCCGGTGTCATGACAGAGTCCGAACACTCTTGGAGAGTTTGGGCGCTGGAACACCCATCCGAGCCGATCAACATCAGGGTTTTGTTGCGCATTACAACCAGTCAACCTGACAAGCAAGGTAAGGCAATAGATCAATCTCATCGGGTCAGCGAGCCCAGCCCTTGAGGTCCTCTATTGGCAACTTAATGAGTTGGTTTGGCTGAAGCTGTAATTGATCCGTCATGCCGGATGCCAGTTCAATGGCGTATTGATAGGGCCATGGGCTTTGATAGATACGTAATTGATTATCCGGTACGTTTGGCTCCGGATGCATTTGGTGAATCATGATAATACGTCCATCCGGATCCAGAAAGATTAGATCAATAGGAACCAAGCATTCACGCATGTGGAAACCGCTACCAGGAACACTCTGCGGTTGGTCGAAGACAAATAACATCCCCCCATAAGCGTCAATGTGGGCTCTACCAGATAAACCCGTGCGGCGGCTTGTATCATCCAGGGCAAGTTCGAGCGCAAAGACGTTGTGATTGATCGTAATGGTTAGAACATCTGGAGGGGTTGGTGGGGCAGTTCCACAACTGGCCAAGGCAACGACCAGGAAGGGGAGGGCGATGACAACCGTGGAAGGGGCCCACCCACAAAAAAAATGGGTGCGGTCATGGAACATAACACTTGAGGATCGAAGGCCAGAGGCAATAAAACATGCCTTGGCAGATATTCCCTGGTTATCGTTGCTTGACATCCAAAATTCGCTATTAAGATTAAAACTTTAACGCATCATCCGCATAGCCATTGCTCATCTTCATAGGTGAATGTGATGCGATTATGCGGCACCAGTTCAAGACGAAACTGTCCAGCAAACTCAGAAGCCGACATTAATTGTCTTTGTTCTGTGATCCGGCACCAAAAAGCTATCAGTCCAACCACACGAAATGGGGAAATACCTTTTTCTCGATAAAACGCCACTCGGCTGTCACCGTGACGCTTGGCCAACCGGCGGCCATCAGGACCACACACAATAGGTAGATGGTAGTAGTGTGGCAGCGGCGACAGGCCAAGCATCCGATAAATTAATATTTGACGGCCCGTAGATGGAAGCAGATCATCACCACGTACGATGTGAGAAACCTTTTGCTTGAAATCGTCCACAACAACTGCCAGTTGGTAGGCTGGCAAACCTTCCTTGGTTGATACAACGAAATCACCAACCTCCTTTTGGATATTAATGACCTGGTGCCCATGTACCTGGTCGTCAAACTCCACTGGTTGCTCTGAAACGACCAACCGCCACGCAATCGATTTGTCGGCAGGGGGGGGCAGGAATCCTGATGTCGAAAGAGGACGACAAGTGCCTGGATAACGGAGTTCATGTTCATTACCATGAGGCGCTGCCTGCACCTGTTCAATCTGTTTTCGTGAACAAGTACACGGGTAGATCATCTCGTTCGACTTAAGTTGATCAAGTGCAGAAGCATACCCGGGGAGGTTTTCTGACTGATAGTATGGCAGCCCGGTCCAATCCAGCCCCAACCACTCAAGGTCTTTTATCGCAAGTTCATCTGCACCTTTTTTGGTCCTGGGCCCATCCAAATCATCAATTCGCAGCACCAATCCCCAGCCGTTTTGCTGCGCCAGAGCCCAGTTAACAAGAAAGGCATAAGCGTTCCCAAGATGCAATGCACCTGTGGGTGATGGCGCAAGCCGAGAAATGTGTGTGCTATGAGACATGGTCTGTTTGTCGGCCAAACCCTGGTAATCTATCGTAGCGGTATGAGTACCCACAGTCCCCAGCCCACCGGACACCTTCGATTGGCCGTCCTGCTAAGTGGCGGAGGGACAACCATGCAGAATCTGGTCGAGGCAATTAGGGATGACAACCTAACCGCAACCATTGAATTGGTCATAAGTTCCCGCGAGAATGCATCCGGTGTTGAGCGGGCAAAGCAGCTAGGACTCAATACTCGCATTGTGAAGCGTCCTGAACCTTTTGATGCCAAGCATTTTTCGCGGGATATCTTTACCCTTGTAAACAATCATCAAATAGATCTAGTATGCCTGGCCGGATTCCTAACCCGGTTAGATATTCCTTCAAATTATTCCAACAGGGTCGTCAATATTCATCCTGCCCTTTTACCCAATTTTGGAGGAAAAGGGATGTACGGGCACCACGTCCACGAAGCGGTCCTAAAAGCCGGCTGTAAAATCTCTGGTTGCACGGTTCATTTTTGTGACCAAGAGTACGATCAAGGCACAATCATCGTACAACGAACATGTCCCGTCGACCGAGACGATACCCCACAGACTTTAGCCGCACGGGTTTTCGAACAAGAGTGCATTGCATACCCAGAGGCGATCCGCCGTCTCGCCGCGAAACAGGCCTAAATCCAGGACCCCGGTACCACAAACCCGGATAGCCGCCCCACCAACAGTCCTATAATGACTGTTATGTATAATTGCCCGGATTGGAGCCACGAGCCCCAATCCAGCCCAGATAGCCCTCATACCCGCATCTACACAAATTCACACCCCCACAAAGCTAGCATGATGATTACGAGCAAGCCGGCATAAGCAGAGACAAAATCTAAATTCTCGGTAACCCGACTCCCATTTCCCCTAAATGCCGTCATATACATTTGAAAATTGTGGTTTGTATTTCAATTGTTTTTAACGGAACACGCCACTGGGATCCTGATTGAAATATTTCCGGTCCACATTGTTCCATGCCATAAATCAACCTGGTTGCCTCTGCGCTACAGCATCGATCACCTCATGGTGAAGCGCCGGTCCAAAGATAGAAAAATCCGGTTGTTGCTTGCCCGAAGGATTCAGAGAAATTGAACTGAGCGAGATTAATTTGGGTACGCGACTCATCGGATATAAGGTCACCAGAATGAGAGCTTCCCGCATAAGGCGAGCCAATATAGTCATATGGACGGTGATACAAAACCAGATCAGCCCCTTTAATCCCGGCCAGATTCTTTGCGACCTTAAACGCCTCGGTAAGGTCCCCCACCTCGTCAACCAAACCCACCTTGACCGCCTCCGTACCACTAAAGATACGGCCATCAGCAATCTGTGGGAATTGATCCTGGTCAATGACTGGTCTCGCCTGACGCACCACAGATGCAAACTGGGTATAAAAATCATCCACAAGGGCTTGAAGCACAGCACGTTTTTCATCAGTCATTTCACTCAGTGGTGAACCAATATCCTTATTGGAGCCACTGGTGATTGCTTCGGCACGGATTCCGAATCGATCCAGGGCAGGCTTTATACTGAGTGTTTGAATAATCACACCAATACTCCCGGTTATAGAAGTCGGGTAGCAAATGATCTTGTCTGCCGCGCATGCCAAGTAGTACCCACCACTTGCAGTTACGTCCATCATCAATGCAATCACAGGTTTTCCGCTACGCTTCTTAAACCGCAATACCTGTCGATACATCGCATCACTTGCCGTCACCGTGCCACCTGGGGTATTGAGACGTAGAATCACGGCCTTTGTTCGCGTATCACGCCGTGCCAATTCAAGTTTTTCGTGCAGCAAACTCACCGGATTCTCCCCGCGCCTGAAGACCCCGGATTTGTGTGCGTTGTATATCAACCCGGACACATCAATCATCGCCACACGGTGCGATTGCCAACCGCCCTCCGCTTCAACTACCTTTACCTTAAGTTCCTGATTCCCCGCCGAACCCCCTATCGTCATGGTCAGGGGGCCACATCCACCAATACCGACCGCCATAAAGACACTAAGGATGACACGGGGTACAACCTGGCGGTGATTCATGATCTATTGCCTGTCAACAGTTTGTCCCGGCCGATTGGGCGGCTTGCTTGTAATTTGGATTTTCACTTCCTGCGTGACGCCGCCCATTGGCACTGATCGCCTTGGCCAGGCGAGATTTCCCCAAAGCGTGCTGAAGTACTTGGTCGACACTCTCAACATAGATGACACGACAGCTCCGCCTGACCTGCATATCAATTTCCTCATGATCCTTGCGATTGCCTTTGGGCAGCAGGATTGTCTTGATACCAGCTCGCGCCGCGGCAAGTGTCTTTTCTTTGATGCCGCCAACAGGCAACACAAGACCTCGCAGTGTTACCTCCCCTGTCATCGCCATACGCGGTGCGGATCGAATGTCCAGTAGCAATGATGCAATCGCAGTAAACATTGTAATGCCGGCACTGGGTCCATCCTTGGGAACTGCTCCTGCTGGCACATGAATATGAATATCAAGACTCTGAAGTTGGTGCACATTATATTTAAAGTCCGATGAGCGCGACTTAAACAGACTTAATGCCGTACTCGCCGATTCCTTCATGACGTCACCCATCTGCCCGGTAAGACTCACCTGACCGGTGCCAGGAAACACTGTCGCCTCAACAAACAAAACATCTCCACCAGTTGGTGTATAAGCCAGGCCCAGGACAACACCGGGCATTGTGGCACGTAAACTCACATCCTGCAGGTACTGTTCTGGACCAAGCATTTTACGTACCAATGCTTGATCAACGTTCCAGACACGACTGGTTTGCCTCTTGCGAGCTGTCACCTCGGCCGCCACACCACGACAGACTGCACCAATCTGACGCTCCAACTCCCGAACACCGGCTTCACGCGTGTATTCGGTCACAATCTTTCGTATTGCAGGAACCCTCCACCTGCACCGCTTCTTATCCAGCCCATTCTCTTTCAGTTGCCTGACTGTCAAGTACCGCCGCGCGATAGCCAGTTTGTCGTGGTCGGTGTACCCTGGAATTTCAATCACCTCCATCCGGTCTTGTAACGCGGGCGGAACAGTACCCATGTAGTTGGCGGTGGCGATAAAGAGAATCTGTGATAGATCAAACGGCACATCGAGATAACGATCAACGAAAGTATTATTCTGTCTCGGATCCAGTACCTCTAACAAGGCGCTAGCCGGATCACCGCGGAAGTCACTTCCCAGTTTGTCGATTTCATCAAGCATCATCACCGGGTTATTTGTCCCCGCTCGACGGATCTCCTGGATAATCCGACCCGGCATTGCTCCTATGTAGGTTCTTCGATGACCACGAATTTCTGCTTCATCGCGAATACCGCCGAAACTCATGCGAGCAAACTGACGACCTAAAGCATCGGCCACCGACTGGCCCAAACTGGTTTTACCAACGCCAGGAGGTCCCATCAGGCAGATGATCGGGCTTCGACCCCGGGGGTTCAGTTTACGCACCGCCAGATATTCCATTAGCCTTCGCTTGACCTTGTCTAAATTATAATGGTCACGATCAAGAATCCGCCGGGCACGATCAAGATCGAGATTATCCTCGCTCGCTTTGGACCAAGGCAAATCCGTAATCAGTTCAAGGTAGGTCAACAACATGGAATACTCTGGGCTGGCTGGCGGTATGATCTCCAGCCGGTCCAATTCCCGATGGGCTTCCCCCATTACCTTTTGAGGAGGTTTTGCATCAGCCAAACGTTTGCGTAACTGGCCAACAACCTCCCCCGCCCCACCATCTTCATCAGCAAGTTCCTTTTGAATGGCCTTAAGTTGCTCACGCATATAGTGCTTGCGCTGTGACTCTCCGATCGATGATTGGACATCCTGCTGAATCTTCTGTTGAAGTTTTAGAATCTCCAGTTGAGTAGACACATGTTGATGCACGGCACGGATCCGCTTGGCAACATCCAGGTTTTCAAGAAGGTCTTGTTTTTGTTCGACGTCTAAGTTCAGGTTGGCCCCAAGGAAATCCGCCATGGCTGACGGGTCGTCAATATTCATGAAAAGTGTCACAGCATCTTCTGGCACATTGGGGGACCTCTCAATCAAGGTACGTGCTTGCTCACGAACCTGGGCAACTGCCGCCTCAAATCGTTTACCGCTCCCGGCTTTTTCCTCCAGTTGGTCAACTTTGGCTATGAAGTAGGGCTTGACCTGAGTAAATTGAGTCAGACGTACACGTGTCAATCCGTGGACAATCACCGACAACGACTCATCCGGCTGCCGGATCAGCTTCAACACTGTCACCGCCAGACCGATTTCGTACAACGCTTCTGAACCCGGGTTCTCCTCTTCCTCGTCCCGCTGGGTCACCAGGGCAATGATCTTGGATTCGGGCAATGAATCATCAAGCAATCGACGGCTGGCTGAGCGGCCAATGGCCAACGGCATTACAGTGCCCGGGAAGGCGACTGTGCCGCGGATTGGCAGAACCGGCAATAGGGCAGGGATCTGTGTCGACTCAGCCATTGGTTGGCTGATCTGGTCGATGATATTGCTCGGTGTCGAATCAGTCATTGCTTGTTAGCGGTTCCTAACCTGCCGGTCGTAATGGAAGTCGGACCCAAAATAGCCCTTGTGCATACTCTGTGTGCATGGCATTTAAATCAACACGCTCGGGCAGAGAAATTATCCTTGTAAACTTCCCGTGATCAATCTCCATGCAAATAAGCCGCATTGGCGCATTTGTAGAAGGCCTCGGGTCAGGAGCAAGCCGTGCCCCGGATACGACTAGCCGCCCTGCTGTTACTTCTATTTCCAACGCTTGTGGTTGAATGCCAGCCAAATCGATGCAGACATCAATCCGGTCTTGAAGTTGGTACATATTGACCAGGGGCGTCCATGCTTCGCTGGGGTAGAACTGGTTGAACTGCTCAGTCCACACGTCGCGAACCGAGTGGCTGATACGTACCTGAATATCGTCGAATGCACCGTTCGATGATGCGTCAAACATCCTGGGGTCACCTCATTTTCGGACCTGTGAGTGGATCGAAGACCTGATCATACACGGGATAAATGGATTTTGCCTTCATCCCGCTGGAGCCCTACTATCATGGGTCTGACACACACCATTAAGGTGAAAATGAACATGGCAACGCAAACCCAGTCGCAAACTACATCCTCCATGCCCGATGTCCAAGCCAGTCGTGATACACGTCAAGTGCCAATTGACCGTGTGGGGGTCAAGAAAATCACCTACCCAATCAGTCTCCAATGCCCGGCAACCGGTGGTGTTCAGCATACGGTGGCGGAAGTGAATATGTATGTTGGTCTGCCCCATGACCTCAAGGGCA
Source organism: Phycisphaerae bacterium (assembly GCA_963579995.1). GTDB lineage: Bacteria > Planctomycetota > Phycisphaerae > Phycisphaerales > Phycisphaeraceae > UBA6626. Next base: position 6,615 of record CAUZIY010000020.1, on the reverse strand, counting down.
CCCACATGAGCCGTTTCCTGGAGGTGCTTAACGAACACCATAATCATCTGCGATCAGATGAAATCATGGAAGTATGCCATGATATAAAGGATCGGCTTGACGCCGACGAAGCACATCTTGAACTAACATTCCCTTACTTCATCCATAAGACCGCCCCCGTAACCCGTGCCCCCGGGATGCTTGACATCAAGGTCGCCTTCGAGGCCACAAGCGGTGTTGTAGACGACTTTGTAATGGGTATCAAGGTTCCAGCCGCCAGTGTATGTCCCTGCTCCAAACTCATCTCTGATTATGGCGCCCACAACCAGAGGTGCGAAATGGAGGTCCGGGTACGTTTCGCACCCGGAAAATACATGTGGATCGAGGAATTATTTAAACTGGTTGAACGTTGTGCAAGTGCTGAGGTATTTGCCGTCCTCAAGAGACCCGATGAAAAATATGTGACCGAAGTTGCCTATGACAATCCAAAATTTGTTGAGGATATCGTTCGCGATCTAGCCTTGGCCTTGGATGCCGATGACCGAATCGCATGGTATGAGGCTAAAAGTGAAAACTTCGAGTCAATCCATAACCATAATGCGTACGCCTCGATAGAAAAAGAAAAACGTACCTGAGGGATCACATCAACCGGAGTTGAAATGTCGCATCAATGGCACCAGCCGCATATTTCAGGTGGCTAGGCTCATGTCAGAAGTGGAACTTATCCTGTATGGCCATCCCAATTGTCCGCTTTGCCATCGGCTCGAAGAATTGCTCCAGCCGCATCTGAACAAAAATCATTTTTCCTTAAGGAAACGTGATATCTACGACAATGACGAATGGCAGCGTCGCTACGCACAACGTGTCCCTGTATTGACTTGCAGTAACCGCATCATCCTCGAAGGCAGGCCCTCGGAACAGGAATTGGCCAGCAGCCTTAACCACCTGGTGACGCCGTAGCCCCCTGCCGGGACATCCACTCACCAATCCATGCCCCCCCTACTGTGACACCCGCCGTGGGGGGGAGCTAGGCAAACCGTAAACGCTAAATATAGATCTCGGCAGCTCGCATATCTTCGGATTTAAACGTTGTTTATGATAGAATACACGCAGACCATATAGCCGCAGTACCTTGGCAAAAGCAACAGGATCCGTATCGAATGTCCAACAACCTGATTGCCCTTCAAAACAAGTTCCTCGGCCACGGCCAGACCGTGTACGACAAACTGTCTCAACTTCATGAACAGCAAGGCTTTATAGGCAACAAAGATATCCAGGCTATCGCGACTGAATTTAATCTACCTCCCCAGCATGTACGATCAACGGCTAAGTTCTATGAAGAACTTGCGCATGACAGTCCCGCCAAGCACCAAATCAAAATATGCAATGGTGAAGCATGCCAAGCAGCAGGCTGTAAATCACTCGAATCGGGACTATGTGCTGACCTGGATGCCACACTTGGTAAGACCAACAGCAATGGTATTCGCATTGAGCATGTGGCGTGTCTTGGGTATTGCGGACTTGGTCCCAACGCGACGATCGATGGGCTACCGGTATCACTTGCCGATGAAGATGACCGGCAGGCGACTGTCAACCATATCAAGCAGGGTACGCCATTGGACCTAGTGGAACCCACAAACAAAATCTATAAGCCGTTGTTGGATCAGCCATGCGTTCTAATGCGTCATTTTGATGCCGATGTGGTCTCGATTGACAGGGCACGCGAGGCAGGAATTTACAAGTCGCTAGAGAAAGCGGTCACATCAATGACACCCGTTCAGGTCATTGAAGAGGTCCAGTCAAGCCAACTTCGCGGACGCGGGGGTGCCGGATTTCCTGCAGGAATTAAGTTCCAGACCGTGGCCGATGCAGAGGTCGAAGATGGTTCTGGCCGAAAGTTCGTTGTTGTCAACTTCGATGAAGGGGATGCCGGATCCTACATTGACAAGGAACTGTGCGAACGCGACCCGCATACACAGATTGAGGGGATTCTGTTAGCAGCATATGCCTGCGGTGCCTCCGAGGTATTTATTTACGTTCGATCTGAGTACCCACGAGCCTTGTCAATTCTCAAACAGGCTGCCGATGAGGCCTTGAAGGCGGGGATCGTTGGCCCCAGGATCTTTGGATCCGACTTTGGATGTGTTGTCAATATCATCAAGGGTCAAGGCGCCTATATCTGTGGTGAGGAGACGAGCCTGCTGCGGTCAATAGAAGGCGTACCGGCTCTTGTCAGTTTCAAACCTCCATTCCCCGCACAAAAAGGGTTATGGAACTGCCCCACCGCTGTCAACAACACTGAAACACTGCACAACTTGCCTTGGATCATAGAACATAGTGGCGCGGCCTACGCCAAGTTTGGCACCGGCCGATCACGCGGTACCAAAGCCGTAAGCATCAACTCACGCGTCAAGCGACCAGGCATGTACGAAGTGGGACTCGGCATCACACTCCGTGAACTGATCTTTGATCTGGCTGGCGGTATGGCAAATGGCCAGCAATTCAAAGCAGTACAGATTGGCGGGCCCCTCGGCGGTATTCTCCCAGAGCATCTGCTTGATACGAATCTCGATTTTGAATCATTGGCACAGGTCAATGGCATGCTGGGACACGCGGGTATCGTGGTCTATAGCCAAGCAGATGACCTAGTGGAAATTGCACGTGGACTGATGAAGTTCTGCGCAGTCGAAAGCTGCGGAAAATGTTTCCCGTGTCGGATTGGATCCGTTCGTGGAACGGAATTATTCGACCAGATGATTGAAAGCGGTGTGACTGACGAGCGGTTGGAATTGATGAATGAACTATGCGAAACCATGAAATACGGGTCCCTGTGTGCGCTGGGTGGTATGATTCCCACACCAATCGAGTGTTTAATGCAATATTTCCCGGGGGAATTGGACCGATATAGGCAGAAAAGCGCAACCACCATGGACGCATGATTGGGTGTAATGGAAGGCAGAAAATGATCAGTCACATTCAGAACAATGGCCGGACGTCCAGAATCACGATCGATGGTCAACAGATCGAAATCTCAGAAGATGCAACTGTTTTGACTGCCCTGCGTAGCATTGGCAAAGATGTGCCAACGCTGTGCTACTCCGATCGCATGAAACCCTACGGTGCGTGCCGCACCTGCCTCATTGAGGTTGAAGGCGGCAAGCCGGTTGCTGCATGCCACACGCCAGTACAGAACGACAGAAATTACATCACCCAATCCCCCTTTCTGACTCGTTTACGAAGAAATATCACAGAATTAGTCGTAAGTGATCATCCCCTAGAGTGCCTCGATTGCACAGCCAATGGACGCTGTGACCTGCAAAGCCTAGCACAACAGGTGGGTCTGCGGACACCACGTTATAAAAACCCCCGTACGCATAACCCACCCAAAGATGACTCACATCCGTTTGTCAAACTAGAGATGGCCAAGTGCATCGGATGCGCCAAGTGCGTACGTGCATGCGATGAGGTTCAAGGGTCGTTCATTTTAGGCATGTCTGGTCGTGGCTATGACGTAAAGGTCATTGCTGGCAATGACACCGGATTTGAAGATGCAAATTGTGTCAGTTGCGGACAGTGCGTTGTCGAATGTCCGGTGGCTGCCCTTGAAGAACCGGGGACACGCGATTTTGGCCTACCCGACAATACAGTAAACACCACATGTTCATACTGCGGGGTCGGTTGCTCACTAGATGTTAATGTCAAAGATGGCCAAGTGATCAATATTGTCCCGTCAAAACAAGGGTCCGCCAATTTAGGACATACATGCGTTAAAGGACGTTTCGCCCATCAATTTGCCCATTCGACTGACCGTTTACGCACCCCCTTGATCAAGGACAAAAGTGGTAGTTTTCAAGAAGCGACGTGGGATACGGCACTTGACCTGATTGCCATGAGGTTCACTGAACTGCGTGACAATTATGGACCGTCCGGGTTCAGCATGATCAGTTCATCACGATGTACCAACGAAGAAAACTTCCTCATGCAAAAGTTTGCTCGTGTCGTGATGGGAACCAATTCGATTGACAACTGCTCACGTGTCTGCCACTCACCTTCATCCTACGCCTTGGGCCAAGCATTGGGCACTGGAGCCGGCACAAATAGTTTCCAAGATGTCCATTGCTCGGATGTCCTATTGATCGTAGGCGCCAATCCAACCGAGGCGCATCCTGTGTTCGGATCGCGGATCAAGCAATCGGTACTTGCCGGGTGCAAACTCATCATCCTTGATCCGAGAAATACGGAATTGGCTCGGCTCTCGGATGTGCACTTGCCTCTGCGGCCTGGTTCCAACGTCGCAGTACTCAATGCCCTTCAGCATGTTTTGATTGAAGAGGATTTGATTGATCCACAGTTTATTGCACAACACACAGAGGGTTTTGAGCTGGTGAAAAAGGAAATGTCCGGCTGCACACCGCAATGGGCATCACAAATAAGCAGCGTGAATCCAGATCTTATTTACCAAGCCGCACGTTTATACGCCAGTGGCAAAGCCTCACAAATCCTCTGGGGCCTAGGTGTGACTGAAGCGGGTCACGGTTCGAATGCTGCTTTCGGTCTGATCAATATGGCGGTGATGACTGGAAACATCGGCCGCCCGGGAACCGGTGCAAGTCCGATTCGTGGCCAGAATAATGTCCAAGGCGCATCCGATGTCGGTGCTCTCCCAAATGTCTTTTGCGATTACCGGTCCGTAACCGATACGCAGGCTCGTGCCGACCACAAAAAGATCTGGGGTGTCGAGCCGCCAACGAATACCGGTCTTCGTATCCCCGACATGTTCGATGCCTCGCATCACGGCACCCTCAAAGGAATGTATATTCTGGCTGAAGATGTAGCTCAATCAGATCCCAACACATCCCACGTGGTGGGCGCGCTGGAAAACCTGGAGTTCATGGTCGTCCAGGAGATCTTCATGACTCCCACGGCTGAATTGGCTGATGTAGTTCTCCCTGGCACGACATTTCTTGAAAAGGACGGCACGTTTTGTAATAGCGACCGCCGTATCCAACGGGTACGCAAGGTCATTGAGCCACTGGCCGGCACGATGGTTGACGGCGACATTACCAATGCCATCGCTCGCCGCATGGGTATTGACCTCGGCTTCGACAGCGGTCCTGATACGCCGATTAACCCATCAAAAATCATGGACGAAATTGCCGCCCTCAGTCCCAAATGGGCTGGTGTCAGCTACGAGAGACTTGAGCAATTGGGTTTTATCCAATGGCCATGCTGGGACAAGGATCATCCAGGAACCGATATCGTTCATCGCAATGGTGAGTTCTTAAGCGGAAAGGCCAAACTCACGCCGACACCATGGCAAGAACCGGGCGAACTTCCGGATGATCAATATCCCCTGATGCTCACCACAGGTCGCCAATTATTTCATTACAACGTAGGCACCATGACCAGGCGCACTGACATCACGAAGTTGCATAAGGCCAAAGAGGAAACTTTGCGTATCCACCCCAAGGATGCTCGTCGCCTTGAGATTCGCAACGGCGAACAGGTCAATGTCATTTCACGGCATGGACAAGTATGCGTCCGCGCAGAGGTTACCAAAGCGACCAATCCAGGCACTGTGTTTATGACATTCCATTTTCCTGAATCGCGTACAAATCTTGTGGTCTCCAGTGCCATGGACGAATATACCGGCTGCCCGGAATACAAGGTCAATGCTGTACGTATCGAAAAGGTTTCCTCTGCGCAGGAACCAGACATATCCCGAACTACCATGGCTTCTAAGTAGCGAAGTGATTAAATTTGGGTCGCCCATCCAGTTCAACACAACGTCAAGTCACGCGGTACATATCCGATGCATGCCAGCAGGATAACGACCGTCTTGCCGTCGAGGAACCGCTGGAGATCCGCATCGGAACTGAACCGCTGGCCATTACAATGCGAACGCCAGGTCACGATATTGATCTGGCGGCTGGATTCTGTTTGACGGAGGGCATTGTTGAAGATGGCTCAGAATTGGAGTCTGTTGAACCATGCACGCTGACAGACTACGGAAACATTGTGGTCGTCACACTCACGGAAGAAACCGCGGCAAGGCGTCAAAAACAGATTGAAGGCGGTCGTCGAGAAATGTATTTATCCAGTTCTTGCGGTTTGTGTGGTAAGCAATCAATTGACCGTCTGGAGAAAATGATCCGGCCAATTCGTGGGCAGTTCACCATCTCACGCAACACATTAGCTTCAATGCCGGATCGTATGAGTGACTCCCAGGCGACATTTGCCCAGACAGGGGGCTTGCATGCAGCCGCTCTTTTCGACCCCGAAGATTGTAAACTAAAAGTGATCCGAGAAGACGTCGGACGTCATAATGCGGTCGATAAGGTTATCGGCCACCAAGTCCTGATCGGACGGCTGCCGATTGATCCACGAATTCTGATGGTTTCAGGCCGGTCAAGCTTCGAGATCATGCAGAAGGCGGCCGTTGCGGGGATTGCCATGGTTGCCGCCGTCAGCGCACCGAGCAGTCTCGCGGTTGATTTCGCCATTCAGACCGGCATGACACTCGTCGGGTTCCTTCGCCCAGGCCGCATGAATGTGTACAATGATGTCAATCGTATCGTTGATTGATTATTCGGGTAATATAAAATATATGTAGGGTCAGTATCCTAAATTAAACCA
>CAUZIY010000019.1:0-31443 GCA_963579995.1 Phycisphaerae bacterium | reverse complement strand
CCTACAATTAGTTGCAGGGGACTTTTGATCTTCGAGCCTATGATTGCTGTGTCATAAAAATGACGGCTCATGAACAGCTTTTTGAGCACCGGTGCCATCCTGTAATCTGTTGCCCGAAGGCTTCTGGCCATCTGTAATATGACCGACCTGCTTTCACGGGGCATTTGATCAGGAATATCGGCAACAAAATGCTTATACAACTTATAGCAGACAAATGCTGCACATGCCTTTTGTTTCAGGAGGATGCGAACAAAATCCTCGCCATTCAGCGTGCCGGCTATGCCCAATATCTTTTTGGGTTCTTTATCATGCTCATGATCCATAAATTGGAACTCATTGTCATAGAAACTGTATCCGGTCAAGGCTCTTGCACCCTGTTTGATGTCATTTTCGGTGTAGTTACCTTCTCCAAGGGTGAATAGTTCCATGAGTTCGCGGGCTAAATTTTCATTCGGCTTCTGTTTTTTGTTGGCATGGTTATCAAGGAATCGGATCATTGCCGGGTCGCGAATGATGCCGAATGCTAAATCTGTGAACCTTCCATTGGCATGGCGGCGTAAAAGCAGGTTCTGCTTAAACATGAGGAAGCTATCCTCAACAGTGCGGTGGTTGGTGGCGAAATGGCTATGCCACAGTAGCACAAGCTTTTCCTCAAACGGGCGAGGTGATTCAATCATCCGCTGTAACCACCATTGCTGTAAATGTTCCAATTGTCGGCGATCATCTGCTTTACGCTGTTGGCGTAAAGTACGGAACCTGGCAATTTCAGCTTCGTTGCCAGTACGTCTTGCGGCAGCCTGACGTTGGCGTTGCTCAGGTGTAAGCGGGGCGATAATGTCGGCATCAGCTTGTGGCTTTGGAAGTGAAGAGGCGTCAACCTGCCTGTAATCTACAAGATGTTTTACCGCCTCACGGAGACCCATCTCCACCAGTTCGGCGACCTGATCAGTTGTCCCGCCAAAGCCTGCGCGGTTAAGTAGATGCTGTGCCTGATCTGGTCCAAACTGGTCCGGTCGTAACGGTGATAAGGATTGGCTAATGGCCATATATGCTCTCCATCGACCCACGCCACGCGCTTGGTGTGGTCCATGATGACTCTGAGAGATAAACGTTTGATCTCATTGAGTTATTGCTCGGTTTGCAAGATCAAGGCCTAATCTTTATCAGGGTTTGTCTGGACACTGGTCAATCCTTGGGTATCGGCGGATGTGGGGACATTATCTGTTGTCACCGGCAATGCAATGGTAAACGTCGATCCCTTGGCTGGTGAACTGCGTACGCTGAGTGATCCGCCGTGCTCTTCGCAGATTTTCTTCGTAACCACGAGCCCCAAGCCGGTTCCGCGTAGTCCTTTGGTCGAGTGAAAGGGTATAAAAAGATGCTTTCGGCCTTCGGGGCTAATTCCCGCACCACTATCAATCACGCGGATTGTCGCTTGTTGGGTGACTGGGTCAAACGCAGTCCCAACAGTTACTGTGCCAAATTTCGGATCCACTGCCTCCAGGGCATTGTTGATCAAGTTAAGCAGAGCTTGGTGAATACCTGATACATCTAGTGGGACAGGTGGCATATCCTGATCAAGGTCCGTGATTAGTGCGACATGCTTGTCATCAAATTGATGTTGCATCAGGGTGATGACCTCTTCAACCACTGAATTGAGAATGGTCATTTCGATCTCTGGCTGACGTTGTTTCGAGTAGGCAAGCATATTCAGTGTCAACGAATAAATCCGATCAAGGTTTCGCGAGACAATATCCCAGCCCCCCCGAACCACCGCCATTTTGTCTTTCTTCAGGCCCAGTTCGAGGACATCTGCGCCACCTCTCAGGCCCTGGAGCATATTCCGAACCGAATGAGACAGTGAGGCAACCGTCTGCCCGACTGCCGCCAGGCGCTCGCGTTGTAGTTGTCGCTCATAGAGATGGGCATTGGACAAGGCCAAACCGGTGTGAACGCCGATTGCAGTAAGCAACCGCAATTGATCCTCTGTAAAAGTGTAGTTGGTAATCTGACTGTCCAGGTGAATGACGCCGAACAGACGGTCCTTGTACTTAATTGGTACGCATAGAGCAGAATGTATAGCCATGTCCTGAATACTGTCACCACCAGCGAACCGCTCGTCGGTCATGGCGTTGCTCGATAACACACCTTCACCGTGCTTGATTACATGATTCACAATGGTTCGGCTAATCGGAACCTTGGTCTGCTCGCTATTATTTCCTTCAATACGTTGCCGTTCAACCACCGGGTCAATCGCGTCATCAGTTGTGCGTTTGAGTGATATGAACCCACGATCAGCCTGGAAATGCTCAAAGATCAAATTCATTACGCATTGCAGCAATTCACCACGATCCATGATCGATCCGATCAACTCAGTCAGTTCATAAATGACGGTCAACTGCATGACCGCCTCCTCACTGGGATCAGGCACGGCCATAATCATCGATTCATCATTACTGCGGGCGATATGCTCGACCTGAATTTGAAGTTCATCTTTTCCGGCAATTTTCCATTTGTGCTGCCGCGCACCAGGTGCTTCTGTACCGAATAGAATTAGCGTATTGCCTACGCGAAATTGGTCGCCGGGCTCCAGGGGCCGTCTCGCAGTGATCCGTACACCATTCAGATAGGTGCCGTTGGAGCTATCAAGGTCATTGAGATACCAAAGCCCGTCGTCAGGGGTTAGTTCGCTGTGACGACGTGACATCGTGGGGTCAGAAATTGGTACAGCTTCACTAGAACGGCCTAGCAATTGCGGCTCGTCGTCCGGAAGTTCAAACCGCCTGCCTTTTTCTGGGCCTTGAAGTACTGTAAGGATGAGCAAGTTTCTGCTCCCCATTGGCCAACGTGGTTCAATAATCACTTCACTGTCGTGACGATACAGGTTGGTCGGATCACGTACATAAATCCGCCAGTAGTCAGGCCAGCAAGGTCAGCCGCCGCTGGCTTGACTAGGCCTGACTGTATTTTAACTTCCAGTGCGGGACGGGAAATTTCTTCCGTGGATACCTTGTCGTTCGGCACGATAAGGTGACTGGATATTGTCTTGACAGAGGAGTTCAAAAAATGGGATCCATATAGAGGGCCGCCCATCACATCTTCAATCGTTTACGCCATGACTGAAGTTGCCGGCGCACACCCGACGCGCCAGCATTACCTGTTGTGCAGTATCGCTTGACTACATTTTCTGCGCTTAACCACTTGTATACATCATTGCCGCATCGCTTTGTACCGAGTTTCACCGCATGGCAGGCTTGGTTGAAATCTGCGATTTGTAGCTGCGACAGTTGTCCGTATCCCATCTGCTCGCATTGGCGTACCAATTGACCAACCACTTGGTGTGCAGTGCGGAATGGAACACCCTTGGTTACCAGATATTCAGCTAGACTCGTTGCGTCAAGAAATCCCTGATCCAAGGCATTGGCAATCCGGCTTTTGTCATATTGTGTGGTACGTACGATCTTCGATGCCATGACCAAACATTCAGCCACCACATCATAGGCATCAAATGTGTGGCGTTTATCCTCTTGCAGATCCCGGTTGTAGCCAAGGGGCAGGCCCTTGCACATGGTTAGTAGGGCGACAAGTCGGCCGTAAAGATCGCCACACCGGCCGCGGATCAATTCCAGCATGTCCGGATTCCGCTTCTGCGGCATCATTGAAGAACCAGTGGTATAGATTTCGCTCAACCGGATAAAACCAAATTCAGTGGACGCATATAAGATCCATTGCTCGGCCCAGCGTGATAGGGTTGTGGCAATCATTGCCAAGCCATAGACGAAGTCGAGAGCCACATCCCTTGTTGCAGTTGCATCAATACTATTTGCCGTGGGGCGTTTTAATCCAAGGCTCTTGGTCGTGTGATGTCGATCAAGGTGTAGGCTGCTACCGGCAATTGCACCGCTACCCAAAGGATTTTCCAGCCCAAGCGATAGTAGCTGTTCCAGTCTGGCGGCACCGCGATCGAGTGCTTCAACCCATGCCAATAGTTCGGCGCCGACCATGATTGGTTGTGCCCGTTGTAGGTGGGTATAGGATGGCATCACAATTTGACCATCACGTACCGCTAGACCCACAAACGATCTTGACAGGTCATCGATCATGTCCCGTAGGTCAGTTACAGTATCACGTACCCATAATTTCAGGTCCAAGACGACCTGATCATTACGACTGCGTCCGGTATGTAACTTGCGGCCTGCGTCACCAACCATTTCGATTAGTGCAGCTTCAAGGCACATGTGTACATCTTCGAGTTCGATCTTCCATCCAGGCCAAGCATCACCCAATCGGTCAATCTGTTTACCAATTTGCCCTAACCCCTTGGTAATCTGGCCAAGATCTTTCTTGGATATCAGATTGCAGTCCGCCAGCATGCGGGCGTGGGCTAGTGATCCGGCGATATCGTGTTTATATAGACGTCGATCAAAGGACAGCGACTCGACAAAACTGCCAACCAGCGAGTCGGCAACCGACCCGCCCTTAACGGATTCCCAACTTTTGGTGGTGATGGTACCGGTTCGGGGGGTAGAAGTTGATTTGGGTCGTCTGGTCATATGCTAAGTGTATCGCCCAACGGTGCGATCGGCACGTTGTTGCGTTTTATGGACGACCGTGGGCTCGCCTGGCAACTTGAAATGCTTTTAATGAGGAGGTTATTGGTAAAATCTACAGCGTCGTATTTTCAGTCATATGACGGGAATATTGGGGGTTATACGCACTCGTCCCAGGTGGAGTCCGGGCCGTCATCTACGATATGTCGATGATGAATACGGATCAGCTTGGCCAAGTACTCCGAACACATTGGGGCGATAGACTCACATAATTCAACCACGCTGGCGTTGAAAGGTTCCGTTTCATCTCGAAACAACACCACCACCGCCAAATTTTCCTGTTCATCGCAGCAGGTGAATCCAACCATATGGCTGTCAGCCATGAATTCGGCTTCGCCATCCAGCCATTGCACCATATCGTGACGATTGGTTAGGTGAAGTGACTGACCATGGTTAGCAATGCGCGGTGCCAGCACATCAGCGAGACCTTCAAGCAGAATATCGTCCGAGTCGCCGCTACAGTCATAGTTGACGTAACCCCCTAGTGAGTATTCATCACCGCTTGATGGCAGGAAGATAGCTGCGTTGGTGGGGCCAACTTTTCGAAGTAGAAACTCAAGAGCCTTGCGAAGAAAATTCTCAAGGTCAAGTTCCTCATGTATCAGGCCGGCAAACTCACTGGTTACCATGACCTGGTTCATCTGCACCGCTAATTCGTGATAAGCCGTTACTAGATCCTGGCAAAGAATATCAACTTGCTGGGCCACGTCTTTGCGCACGCGGTTGAGTTTTCGGCACATTCGCTTGAGACGCTTCACTTTGCGATATTGTTGGCCCTGTGATTCAACACGAAACTTAGCCTGGATGATACGAAAAGCCAGTTCCCGGCTGTCAAATGGCTTGCAAATAAAGTCAGTTTCTGCCGGCGGAATCGTCAGCAGTCCGTTGTTGAAACTTGTCTTGCTGCCAATCATGATTGACTGGGTACTTGTGTTGGATCCTGCCAGTTCGGCTGCCAGATCAAGGCCTTGGCCGTCGGGTTGCTCCAGATTTATCAGGGCTAGGTCCACCTCTTTTTTTTCCAGTTCGCTACGTGCCTCATCAAGATTGTCTGCATAGGTGAGTGCAATTGGTTGGTCCAGCATGACCTTGTTGACTGCGCCACGTACTTTAGGATCACCGTCGACCAGCAGTACTCTCAGTGTTTTGTCTGGCCCGTGATTTAATTGTGAAGATTTTGTTTGCGATCGGCTTGGCACCACTTTTCCCCTGCCTTAGTTTGTTATGGACGCCGTTGGCGCCAGACCTTAATCTCGGGTTCTATCTAACTATCGGCCAATCGTCCTGAACATTTGGTTCATTTGTTAGGTTGTCAACTGCAACCCGTTGGGTCTGTATCGATTACTATATTCGAACAGTGCCTGTAATTGCGATGGACCTGATATATGGACTATAGGATTTTGGAATTGCCCTCTCAACAACTACTACTAAGCCAATTATTTAACATTCCCGTGTTTTGTTTATTCTTTAGTTCTAGTCAGTAAGTGGCACAGTCATGGTTACCCGTGTACCAACGTCCGGCGTGGATCGAATCTCGAGAGTTCCGCCATGGCTGGCAATCCATTGTTGGGCCCGTGCCAATCCAAGCCCGGTTCCGCGCCCGGCCTTCCTTGCACTAAAGAATGGGTCCATTGCATGTGACAGAGTGTCAGCATCCATCCCTGCGCCATCATCGGAAACCTGGAATAGCATGACATGCTTCTCGGGTTGATGTTTGGCCGATAAGTGAACTGATTCAGTCCCAGTTTCGGTAATGGCGTTGTTTAGCAACTCGATCAGCGCCAAACTGATCTGCTCCGGATCAACCAGTACAACCGGAATAGTTTTTGATATCTGGACAAAGAATTCAATTTTTTCAGCCATTTTGACATGATCACGCCGAACATGTTCAACCACATTGTGTAACAAGTTTCCCACATCTGTTGCTCTTCGTTTCGCTCGAGGTGGATCAGTAAACATCCGCAGTGAGGTGATTAAGTCACTCAACTGCTGGACCTGGTCGACAATTGTCTGTGCCGCTTGTTGAGTCCACGAACCGTTGTCGGGGTTCGTCGCCAGGAGTTGGCTACGGCCACTAATCACTGTCAGTGGATTGTTCATTTCATGGGCTGCTCCGGCGGCCATCTCACCTAAACGAGCCATGGATTCATTACGCAACAGTTGATCTTGAGCTTCTGATAACAAGTTACTGGTTTCAGTAAGCTGTTCATCCAATACCCGGGCACCGTCATGCTGTTTGGCGGCGGCAATCGCTCCACCCCAAGTGGTTATTAAGGCGTTCAAGAGTGATTGCGAAGGTAACTTGGGGCGATCATGCAATAGGATGGCTGCTGTTCCCCACGCACAGGTCAATGGCAACAACCTAACACGTCGGATATCCGGCGCCTGCGTCAGGTGATCTATCAGCCAAGGGTGCAAACTCATCAGGTCAATGGATAGCGAATCTGATGGATTTATTTCGGATAACTGTCTAACTTGCGGGGGTGGATCCGCCAGTTGTTTGCCTACAGATCGACCATTCAGGCCATACTGACCAATTAGCCAGGATTCAGATGGATCATTGGACCCACCATCCTGATACAGGATGGCATAAAACCCTTCTTTAAAGATCGACGCAGCATTCGCCACCACCTGGTCCAAAACCTCATGAACGTTTCGCCTGGGCGAGGTGCAACGGTGGAACCGGGAAATGGCTTCTAATACTGTTTTTTGGCCTACTGCAATGCTTGCTCGCTTGTGCATCACGGTATTAAGTCGACCTAAAGCCTGATTGGCCTGTTGCAGGGAGCCAATGTACTTGCCTGATGACAGGTTGTCGTCTAGGCCCAGCACTTCAGCTCTGTGGTGAACCTCTTCATGTAATTCAGCCGTAATTGAATCAATGATACTTGGATTGAGACCGATTTTGGTTGCAAGCTCACTTGGATCAGATGGTAGGGCATAATTGCCACTGTGGCCGAGATGGTTTTGCCTCGCAACATGGTCGGCGAGGTTAATCAGGCCGATTAATCGTCGATGTTTAAGGTCAGGTAACAACTCATATGCCGAGCCATGGAGCCAGATGGCATCCTGCATACTGTGAGGTAGCTGCCATTGTTCGGCTAGGCGTTTGCCGGCTGTATGATGATCAATACCCATGACACGCTGCTCGAAATCAGCCAAGCTGCTTTGGTTTTCGTCCGCTAATTGCACGACGCGTGCAAAGCTTTTGGGTAAGATATGGTCCAGGGCAAGCTTGCCAATATCGTGCAGCAATCCGCAGATAAAAGCTTCAGCGGGCTTAAGATCTTTGTGCTCCCCGTGCATTTGTGCGATCAGTTCAGCGGCAACTGCCACTGCCAAGCAGTGTCGCCAGAACTCACAGCGGTTGAGCGGATCGGTAGAAGTTGATGAAGAATGTGATTCTTCTGCAGCGACCGAGGGATCTGGGCAACTGGTGCGGGGCTTCGAGTTGCTTTGCTTTCCGTGCTCTAAACCGAAAGTTTCGAAAACCTTGATTGAGAATACAGCGTTTCGGATGGCATTGAATCCCAGCATGACCACGGCGCGATCAATGGTTAGCTCGCCGCTTCTTACCCCCTTGTCAGCTGCACGACATAGCGAAAGGATCTTCCCGGTCAGGGCTTGATCGGATTTGACCAATTCGATGACCTTGCGGGCATCAGAGCTATCGTCTGCTGTTACGGTCATGATGCGTGTTGCGATATGGGGAAGCGTTGGCAGTGAATCAATCTGCCGGAGTATCAATTCTACGCGGCGTGTTTTGACCGATTTTGATGCTTGCATAACTAGATTAATATAGAAGTCGTTACTGTCACCTCTCGCTTCAAATGAGATTAGGTGCAGTGGTGTGAATCAGGCGTTTTTAAGATGTAAAAACGATTCAATTCGATCCATCAGATTACTAATTTCGAATGGTTTTTTAATAAAGTCATCGGCACCTGCATCGATTAGGTTGTCGATCTCATCCTGTTTGACCACACCTGAAACAACAATGATTTTCATGGCGGCAAGGTGTGGATTGCTGCGTACCGTCTGGCATACCACATTGCCATTAATATCCGGCAACATGAAGTCCAGAATCATTAAGTTAGGTCGAAATTGCTCAGTCATTACACCTGCGTCATACCCAGTCGTGGCGGTCTGTACTTTAAATCGATCGTCAGTCTTGAAAAGGTTGATAACCTCTGGGTCGTCATCCACGACGAGAATCTTATGTACGCCACCCTCAAGCTGAGTGGTCGGCATGTTGTTGTTCTGCATGAAGCGAATCAGGTCATCTCGTGGGATACGACGAAAACGGCTGCCCGGTACACGAAATCCGCTCAGACGACTGCTATCAAAGCAGCGAATAATGGTCTGCTGGGATATCTTGCAGATCCCTGCCGCTTCGCCGGTGGTGAACATCTGCTTGCTTGCCAGATTATTGTTGCTGTTTCTTTTTCCCATCATCTTTGGTCCCAGTTGGGTAGTGAGCCACGACGAGGACCCGCGGAATCTTAAAAACTATTTATCTTCTCCAATTTTACATCGGAGCATGACCAAGGTGACTTGATGGGTAATATTCCAGCACTGATCTTTGGGGTCGGGTGAGACCAATAAGAATGACCAGATCCTCTTTGCTATTAGACTAGAACAGCCAATGCCATGTCCGCAATCTATGGTGTCGTTGGACGCGAGGTACTAGATGGATTATTGGTCGTGGCCATTGGGGATGAAATTTTAGTATCAAATACTCTGGTTAAACGGAAATTATGTGTGGGCCAAGGGGATTTAAGAACACGCAATGAGTGATTGCGGGAAATATATTCTTGAACTGGTAATCTAGAGTCGATGAACGTGTCTTAGGCAAGTGTTATATGCAACTCTTTATGCCTAATGGTTATCCTATGTTCTAGCCTTCAGAAGACATGTTGCCTGTGAATCATTCCATTACATCACATCAATAAAGGTGAGTTCAAAAAATGATTGATCATGCTGCTGTTTGCATTGAATTCATGCGTCCTGGGCAGATCCATTCCTGTCGTAAGAATGCCGATATTGCGTTCTTGCCACTTGGTGCTCTTGAGTGGCATGGTATTCATAGTCCGATTGGAACCGATGCGATTAAGTCGCATGGCGTGTGTTGTACTGCGGCGCAGAAATTGGGTGGTGGGGCAGTGTTCCCGTCACTGGTTTGGGGTGTTCCCCGTGATTCGTTCTTCATGGATAGCAATGGCCAGCACGATGATTTAATTGCCAGTGGTTATGGTGTGGGCAATGATGTGTCTGAAGTCATTTCGCCATATGGTGGTGCCGATCAGCAGGAACAATGGCTTTCCTACCAACGTCTGGTACGCATGAGCCTAGAGCAGATTGCAGGCTTTGGTTTTCGTTCCATTTATCTATGCAGCGGCCATAATCCGCTTGTCCACTGGGCCCGGCCGGTTGCCAAGGCATTCTCGCGTGTGACGCTTATGGCCGGTCAGCCCGTGACGACCGACTGGGGCGGCGAGTTTGATGCGGCGGGTTTGTCTGGCGACCATGCAGGCAAATGGGAGACAAGTCTGATGATGGCTCTTGCACCCGATAGCGTTGATCTCGGTGAAATTGACTGCCAGCCCGAATACCGCGGTGTCGGCGCTGGAGTCAATGCTGTTGAAGCATCGGCCCGTCAAGGTCAAGCCTGGCTTGAGACCTGTGCCGCGGCCATTGCTGACGAGGCTCGCTGGCTTGTCGACAACTATCCGAAATTGCCTGCTCGCCACGCCCATAAGCGCTAGTACTTATAATCAAAGGCATGCCCTCGTAGCTCAGCTGGATAGAGCGGCGGTCTTCTAAACCGCAGGTCACAGGTTCGAATCCTGTCGGGGGTATTGGCACTCTACACTGAAGTGAAGATTACAAGGATTTTTGCAATGCAGTGGAATACTCGATGGGCGGTATTGTTCCTGATATCCGTGATGGCTTTCCCACTCGGTTGCACGCACAGGCAAGCAGCAGAGTTGAGTCGTGGCAAGCGCTGGGTGCGCAGCCACCCATTTACCACGATGGCGCTAACGATCGCACCGCACACGTTCAACGCCGATCATCACGCTCAGGCGAACCTGACGAACGTGATGGCGTGGAAGGCCAAGCCCAAGTTGTTGGAAAAGGCGGCAGCCAAGGGGCTGAACTGGCACCTGCACGTGTACCCGCATCAGGATGGTCTGACTGACAAGCTCAAAGCCACGTTGCAGCGGCTGCATGCCGACTATTCTGGGCAGACGGGGTGGCTGGTCTGGGACGAGCCGAACCGGCCGAAGATGCTCATCGCTGCCAAGACAATCAAGTGGCTCAAGCAGACGTATCCCGATGCACTGGTGTATTCCTGCGCCTTTCCGATGGGCGCAACGGCTGAGGAGTACTACGGAGGGCCGGTGCCCGATGGCGGCTACAGCTACGAAGACTATCTACGCGACTTTGCAACGATCATGGACTCGGACGTAGTGTTGTTTAACGCGTACCCGTTTCGAGAGGGCGGCGGGACCATCAATCTGTTTCCCACGTTGATGACCGCACGGAAAATTGGCAAGGAAAAAAACGTGCCGTACTGGGCGTTTGTGCAGTCACACTCCGACGACAGGCGCGGCTATCGCATGCCTAGTGAATCAGACGTGCGCATGCAGGTATTCATGCACCTGACCTGCGGATACACGGGGATCGCGTATTTCACCTACGAAGACCAACAGGGTCCGGCCATGATCGAGTATTCCAACGGCCGACGGCGGACGATCTACTACAACGTGGCCAGGTTGAACAATGAAGTGGTCAACCTCGGTCAGGTACTACGCTTTCTAGAGAGCACGGCGGTACGCTACGTGCCGCAAGGCGGTAACAATGTTCCTGACAGTGTTACCGCCTGGAAGCCGGGCGATGCGGGTGACACGATCATCAAGGCGATCACCATCGAAGGCGACGGGCCCGTTGCGTGGAAAGACTTGCTGGTCGGGTTTTTCAAAGATGACGATGGCCGGGATTATTTCATGCTGACAAACCTATGGCACGGAATGGGCCGGTCGTCGGCCGAGCGGGCGGTGACGGTGACGTTGACGCTGGATCCGCAGATAAAAGTAATCGGCCGGCTGTCACGTGAAACGGGGCAGCCTGAAGCGTTTGCCGTTGAAGGGGGCAAGTTTCGTATCACGTTGCCCGGCGGCACGGGTGAACTGCTGCGCTTCGGCGATACCAAATTCCCCGGTCTGGATCAAAACTAGCTTGAACGAATCGAGCCGGTGAACGAAGGTTTAGACTACTCATCCCGGCGGACTTAGGGAATCGCGGGTGCCTGAGTCTATTCACCCCCTGGCGGACTCGGAGGCTGTTCTTAGTAGGTATGGAAAAAGTGGTCTGGTGATCTGCTTTATTCGTGAGGTAGCCGCCAAATCTGCTTTCCATCTTCATTTCCACCTCTAATCTGGCATATTCAAATTGTGCCCAACAGCATGCCGCTTATTAACAATTGAGTTTGACCACATCAAGCTCCGTCTGGTTGAGATAGGCATATGGGTGAACACCAATCCGCGTAAAGCGTTTTTGCCCACGACCAATATGTGGGAATCGATTTCCTACAGCCTTCTTCGAGTGGAGTTCTATGGCCTGACTTGGAAGACGCTTTCGAACTAAGAACCGAAAAATCGCCTTCAAATACGTTTCATCCGCCATTGCTCCGTTTAATGGTCTAAGCGACTGAACGGAATCGGCTGCTCCAGCCCATCCACGGGGATGTTGCGGCCGTTAATCCAGTTGGACCGACACGACGCCAAAAAGACGATGACATCGCCACTTCTTCGGGATGTCCTAAGCGGCCCATAGGAAAACCGTCGCGTTCATAGGCGGCAAACGCGTCGGCTTTAGTCCCTGAACCCACAACCCTATCCCTTCTGGTAATGAGTGTATTAGTGGTTGGTCGCAGGCGGCATTAAGACCTGTTAATCCGCTGAAAGTCTTATAGCACCCTGCCTTTTCTACTATACTATTTCACATCTAAAGCGTGTGTTCTTCACGTTTTCGTAATGTGGTGGAGGCCAGGGAATGAGCCGTCTTTAGGCAGGAAATTCAGAAAGGCGAGTTCGCAACTACATTTTTTCATGTATTTCCAGCATAGGGTTTTGCATCCAAGGAGCAGAAAATGAGAAGGTTCACAACAATCATCGCGGCATTGATTGATGTTTTAGGACAGATGTGTGTGACCAAAGCAGCAAAGACAATGCGGCTGGAGCAGCAGGTGAACGGATCGATTCGCGGTTGGACGTGCATATTGACCATGAGTTTTGTGGCTCTCACACTGGGATCAGCCACAGCCGGACCACCTGTCATACCGGTCTTTCTTGACGACGAACCGGGACTGCGTGCACCTATGACTGGGAATCTGGACGACCCGTTACCAAATAAAACGACTTGGAACTTCAAGCCGATCGAATGGGGCGGTGAGGGACACATCCAACCTGGTGACAACCACCCAGGACCTTGGAAGCTCGAAGCTTCGCCTTTTTCCGAAGCAGCCACCACATGTCGTGGCAACATGCCTGATGCAGATCCACAGGTCTTGCCATGCAAAAATTCCACCAGACGGTACACCACAGGATTCAGGAACGGTGGCGGTGGCGCGATGGACGTGAACAAGGACTGGGTGTTCCAGGTGTCATTTGCCATCGAAAACACTGATACGGCCGGCAACGACGAACTGTTTGGGTTGGACGCTGGAGGCGAAGGTTTGCTGAAAGTTCTGGGTGCCAACAGAGATACTTCAACTGGAACGCCCAGCAGCACGTTACCCGGCGTGGGTGAGGACCGATACGGCATCCTGCACGGACCCAGAGTCGACGGCTCGCTTCAGTTCACTGTCATTGATGGGCCCATTACCCAAGGCACCGTAACGATCCACTACAAGGCATCGAACCAGCGTTTGGACTTTTGGCTTGGTGATGTGCTGGTGCTGGCAGACTTTGAGACTCGGCCAAGCAGGTACGATGTGGATTTCGTCCAGTTAGGCGGCGGTAAAGTCAGTTTTGAAGATTCGCTTTGGGACAATCTGTTTATCGGTGTCGGTGCCATCCCCGCTGACGCCAACGTGGACGGCGTGGTGGATGTGGCAGATCTGGGCATCCTAGGCGCGAGTTTCGGTATGGCGAATGTGTTGTTTTCGGACGGCGACTTCAACCAAGATGGTGTGGTGGACGTGGCGGATCTAGGCATCCTTGGTGCCAACTGGAACGCGGCGCAGGCGATCGGCGATGCGTCGGCTTTGGTTCCTGAACCAGTAACGCTATCACTTCTTGCAATAAGTGTGTTAATGGTTGGGCGTAGGCGGCGAGCCTGACGCGGGATCAATTACACCTCTTCTTAAGTCAGCGTGAGGATTGCGTCTCGTTCCTCCAGAAAACAAATATCTGAATATTTGTGTGCGGCCTTACCCACTAACCCCCATCTGGGTATGGGACCCAAAAGGTAACAGGGGACGTCCTGCTGCACTGCGGAAGTCTCAACTATTCAATGCTACCTCGACCATGACCACGATGCCTGCGCGAACGGCTTCGGGAAGCGACGGCCAGGAATCGATAATCTGTTGCAGGTGGACATCAATATCCTCATTTTGCGCCTGACTGCTGGGGATAGTGCTGGGGTTTTTAGAAGTAATTTTGCAACTCAATGAACTTGAAGTGTTTACGTGTTCTGGCGACGGTTTCCTGAACCGGAGGTCACAGGTTTGAATCCTGTCGGGTGCATTGTCGTTCTGTCTTGCACCACGTCGCACACGCTCGTAGTACGGGTGGTCTATTACGCTGGGGGTCCGGTTTCAGTCTGTATACTTACGTTAATCAGATCAAGTCCATCGACACATTCTACGGTGACACCGTGATCGGCCCGCAGGTTGATGTTTTCGAGGTGTAGGTCTTGGATGGGACTCTCCGGCAAGCCTCGTAACTGTATTGCAGTGGCTGCGCCGTCACATGAAACATTACGAATCCCAATGCTGCGGAATGTCGGTGGCATATTCGACGCGGACGGTGCACTACTGTAACCGTAGTACATGTCGATCGTGATGGCCTCGTGAATGA
Source organism: Phycisphaerae bacterium (assembly GCA_963579995.1). Classification (GTDB taxonomy): domain Bacteria; phylum Planctomycetota; class Phycisphaerae; order Phycisphaerales; family Phycisphaeraceae; genus UBA6626. Next base: position 16,754 of record CAUZIY010000019.1, on the reverse strand, counting down.
TGTCACGCATGCGAATATTCTCAAAATGCACATTTTCGACGATACCCCCCCGTCCTCGCATAGACTTAAGACGGATGCCCCGGTCCGTACCCTTGAACATGCAGTCCTGCACGGTCACGTTTCGTACATCGCCCGATGTGCCGCTTCCGATCGCGACACCTCCGTGCCCGTTCTCCATCCGGCAGCGGCGAATCAGAACATCCTCGGACGGTCGGGCCACACGCCATCCGTCCTCATTTAAGCCGGAGATGACCGCGATACAGTCGTCACCCGTCGAGAAAAAGCAATCTTCGATCAGCACCTGGCGGCACGAATCAGGGTTAAGCCCGTCGGTATTGGGGCCATCCGGGTCGGTTACGACGTGCACATTGCGAACGGTTACGTCCTGGCAATACACCGGATGTAGCGTCCACATCGGACCATCGACGAACCGCACCCCTTCGATCAGCACACGCTGGCAGCCTAGTGGCTGAAAAAACTGCGGTCGAAGTGCGTCTTCTTCCCTGCCGAACACACGGCGCTCGACGGCAAGGTTGTTTTTTTGTGCATGGTAGAGTAGTTGGGTGGCCGCGTGCTGGAGCTGTTTCCAATGCCACCATGAATCGCCCTGGCCCTCGAATGTCCCCGCGCCGGTTACCGCGATATCCTGGCAGTTACGAGCGTAGATCAACGGGGAATAGTTATAGCATTCGTTGCCCTCCCATCGCGTGAGCACGACAGGCAGGTAATCGGTTGGATCCGTACTGAAGCGAACAATGGCCCCTTCGTCCAAGTGCAGACGAACCTGGCTTTGTAGGTGAATTGGGCCGGTCAGCCATAGTCCGGCCGGTACGCATACCATCCCGCCGCCGCTTTGCGCACACCCGCTGATCGCATCGCGAAACGCAGCCATATTGTTCACCCGACCCCCGTCACGAGCGCCAAACTCCCGAAGATCGAATTGACGGTTCGGGATCTGCGGCAAGTTAACCGACGGCATCGCAGCCGGATCCTGTGAATTTGGCGTCATCAAGCATCTCCTTTTTTATCTGAATATACTTCTTTGGGTGATTGGCTGATGGGAATTTCACGTTCGGACTAATGGCGTCCATGATCTTAAGGTGTTGGCCAATCACCTTTCCAAGATAATCAGCCGGTTCTTTGGCCCCAAGGAGTTTCAACTCCAGCGTGTCAGCCAATTGGACGATCCGGCGTTCTACGTGGTCATCTGGTGTGAGCCTGACCCGATCATTTGCCAACTCGCCGTGGCTCAAAATGATTACCGTCCCCAACGGGACACAGACGCACAGCCTCCAACGACGCAACCATGTGACGCGGGCGCCGGTAATGTGAAACCATATCATGATTGTGCTCTTTGTCTCAGCGCGTCGAAATACTCGGTGCGTGGCAACACACCATACCCGCCAATCGACTCACCGCCTGAGTCCACCGCGGTGAAGTGATACAACGTATGCAGCATAGCGCCAGCACACTGGGCTTCACGTGCCAGTTCGATCTGTCCGATCACCTGTTCGACGGAATTGCGTCCCCAGTTGACCAAGCTAAACGGTTCGCCGTCACGGTTGACCCACCAGCCGGTGTCCAGCCATGCGTAGAGTGGAAAGTCGTTGTCAAGCGTCTTGCGATAAACCGTTATGTCTGGAATTGACAGCTTCCGATCCTTCGGGCACGAAGACTCACCACATAATCCGTCAATACTGCCGTTGGCTGCCCAGGCTTCCCAGTCCTTGTGAAGCTTCAAGTAGGGGGCGGCTTGCTGAACGTGGTGGGATTTTCCGAAGTCAGCCATCATGCTGTAACGATTGTCGTCCGTGCCAACGATGAACTTCTTGCCCGCGTCGTGAATGAGGCGACCGGTGTGCGACAGCACCGTTGAAAACTGCTCGCCTTTAATTCTAAGCCACTTCTCCTCGTCGTAATCCTCGTAGCGGATGTCGACGCCGTACCGCTTGCGGTACGTATCGACGACCGAGTCGTTGAACCCGAAGGGTTCGAGGCGGGTGTCCCAGCCTGGACTTCGCCAGCCTGGCCATAAACTGTGCGAACGAGTTGACAAGTACATGCCGTCAACGCCGTAGTTCAGGGTCTCCTTGGCCAAACCAAGCAGCCGATCAATAACCTGCGGGTGACCCCAGTCCGGCACTCCACTGTAGAACTGCGTCCCGTCGCGTGAGCACCAGTAGTAGCGCGGCCGCTCATACCACAGCCGATCGCTTAGAAACAGCCACTGCGGACGGACGCAGTGAAACTCGTTCCAGTTCCACCAGATCCAGATTTCCACCCCGTGCCGCCTCGCTGCGGCGACGGCTTCGGCCAGAGGATCACAGCCATCCATCATGTCGGCTACGCGGTGAAAGAGCTGCGCATCGGGGTTGCGATGATCCACACTGCTGTGGTCAAACGCTGACATCAATTGGCTGTGATAGTAGGCGCGTCCAGCGAGATTGGCCCGGTAAAGGAATGTTAGCCCCGTTCCAGCCAACATCGAAAACAGCCAGTCGAAATACTCACGATCGATCGCCTTGTGGTGATAACGTGATGGATCGGTGCCGTCCCAATTGTAGAAAAGCTTCATACTGCGTGTACCACAATCATAAAAAAAAGAGCCCGTGGGGCATGGGGTTCCCAGCCTATGCAAACGCCGCCACTTTGCCTGGCCAGGCCGGGCGTTTGGAATCACTTATCTAAGCTCTTAAGCGGGGAGTTCCCATTTGATGATCTTCGGGGACCATCCCATTCCAGCGACGGTCAGTGTAACCGGGGATTATCCTCCACAACAGCGTTTGAGCCTTTTCTTGAGTTGGCATGAATCCTTGCGATAGACTCAAAATCCATTGTGCTTACCTATGTTCGATAAACCAAAAGTTTCCATGACCTCTTGTATTCCCTTCTTCTGGCGCTGCCTGCTTTAGAAAATGGCTTAATCAGATCAACGAGGGATGGCAAATTCAATCAGAAACAGTTTTACAAACAGGATGATCCTGGCGATCAGAACAATCGTTGTTCGGGCCGCGGTTTTCGCCTCTCATCGCCAAGGTATGGATCATCATTCTGGTCGTGAAGACGAGGGGTTTACAACCACTTTCTCAGAAATTGTGGGAGTCTTCGTCCCGACCATTGGTGTTCGCCAGCAAAAACGTCGTGCTTCAGCCGGTCGTCGGCCTCGAACACACGATAATTTTGGCGCACCTGTCGCATTGCACCGCGGCTGTGCTTGATCGGGAAATGTCTATCCTTTGTACCATTCTCGAACAAGATCGGCCGTGGTGCGATCAGGGTGGCCAGGTCAGACATATCAAGTTCGCGGGGCAGATTTGGAATAAAATTGCAGATGCAATGTCGTATTGGCATCAACGCATCACGGTATTTATTTAGGTACCCGCTGACGACGGCGAGTTTGAACCGCGGATCGATGGCAGCGGCCCACAAGGACAGTTGTCCGCCGCCGGAGATCCCCATCAAGCCGATGCGGTCTGGGCGGACCTGCGGCACGGTGCACAGGAAATCGAGGCTTCGCCTTAAATCATGGATACGAATCGAGGCGAGCGTGGTACCAAAGAAGATTGCCAGCGTCGCCGCGGCATGACAGCCACTCCTCGCGGTCGGTTCGTGCAGCAACTCCCGGTCACGCCGCTCTCCGAACCCCAGCGGCTCGACGACCAGCACGGGATAACCCAGGCGTACGACCTGCAGTGCATAGTCCTTTTGATAGCCGCGGCCTTCAGTCCGCAGGTTGCCTTTCATGTCCATGGCCAGCAGATCCTTGGCTCCTATGCCGTGGCCTGGCGTAGCAATCATTGCCGGTCTTGGCGTATGTGCCGTCACGCTGTCGGGAATGCACAGCCAGCAAAGTGCTTTCAAGTGCGGGGCCGTGGTCAGCGTAAAGGTTGTGCGGTGATAGCCGTCCATCTGTTGTCGTTCCAACACATGTCGGCGAAGCGGCACCTGCTTGGGTGGTGGGCCGAGACATTCCATAAACCTGGCACGGGCGCGGCGCTGCCATGCTTTGGCAGACCGAACTGAACTGGCCTTGAATGTCAGGCGGGGCTTGCCATCAAACCACTTGGTCAGATTGCTGCGAATCTCCAGGGCCGGATCGAGTGGTTGTGTGCCGTATTGCATGGCAGTCATTCATAGCTGTTTCCACCTAACGACGCAATGCATGGGAACCTGCTTGCGGATCGATTCCCCGGTGCTCGTCGCCGAGGCGGATGACTCTAGAATGCTTCAAGGCCTTAACGGGTCGTTGAAGATCGTAACCGAGTGCTGAATCTGGAAAGCATAGCGGATAGCGAGATTTGCAGGCTGATTAGTGCGTGTTGTGGGTTGAAGGTGGTTATGCCAATCAGCCTTTAGTTACCAGGCCTGGTGATATAGACCAATGATTTCTTGCTCGGTGGGGACCCGGGGGTTGTTCTGTGGGCTACCGGACGCCAGCGCATCTCGGGCCATCTTTTGAACTTCGTTTTTAAAACGATCTGTATTCACACCCTTGCATTGGCCCAGGCGAGGGACTTGAAGGTTGTAGTTGAGTTGTCGCAGGCCTTCCACCAATGCCTCGGTCGCCACCTGGTCGGGTTGGCTGCTTTGGGCGTATCCCATGGTGCGAGCAACTGTTGCGTACCGTTCGGTGGCACTGGCAATTGAGAATTGTGTGATAGTGGGCAGTAGCACCGCATTGGAAAGGCCATGCGGCAAATGGAATACCGCACCGATTGGCCGGCTCATGCCATGTACAAGGCAGACACTGCTGTTGGAAAAAGCCATCCCACCTTGGCAGGCGGCCAGCATCATGCCTTGTCGTGCATGACGATCCGTCGGATTTTGCCATGCAGTGGGTAGGTGTCGGGCCACTAGGCGAATGCAGGATAGTGCGATCGGATCAGTCATTGCATTCGACTTTTTGGATACGTAGGCTTCGATGGCATGCGTCAGAGTGTCCACGCCAACAGCTGCTGTGAGTTCCTGGGGCATCGACATGGTCAACTCGTAATCCACCAGTGCTACCCGGGGCAGCAACATGGTGCTAAGCATCATCATCTTCACGTCGTTCTTGGTGTCCGTAATGACGGCGACTTTGGTTACTTCGCTACCTGTTCCGGCCGTCGTGGGAATTGCAATCAGCGGCAATCCAGTATTGGGGATCTGGTGATAACCCATGTACTGTCGTATTGGTTCAGGATTCGATTGAAGAATGGAAATGACCTTGCCTGTATCAATTGGTGAACCACCACCCACCGCGATGATTACGTCACTGCGGTGTTCCCGAAGAATCGCTAATCCGTCAAGCACATTTTGATCGGTGGGGTCTGGGTGGACCTGGTCAAAAGTTGCAACATCTAGGCCGGTGTTTTCTAAGAGTTGTCGGATCTGGCCGGCAACACCTAGTTTCACCATGCCGTCGTCAGTGACCAACAAAATCCGACCGGCACCTAATTGTTTGACTTGTTCTGCAACGGTGTTTCGGGCACCACCACCATGAATGATCGTGGAAGGTATGTTGAATGTCGTGCTTGTCATGACCAACCTTTATGACTTGAAATCGTGGCGAACGATAGCATATTAGCTTGCCCTTGAAAATATTTGTGTAACTTGATAATCCTTGATATGTGATTAATTGTGGCTTAACCTCTCAGAGATGAACGCCAATATTAACCAACTCACCAGCTCGGATCTGGGTGGTAACGATCAATTTCGAATTCTTGAATGTTTTGAGGTGCGTCACACCTTGGGGCAGCATCCAAGTGCAATACGCTTGGGGAATGACGATTTGCTTTACACCTACGATGATTACACGGATGCCATGGAGGGCTCGACCGGGTATGTCCTTCGATCTGCGGATCATGGGCGTACGTGGTCAGATCCTATTCTCGTACTTGCATCGCGTGTTTGGCATGGCGGGATTCACCTGTCACTTGGAATGCAGACACTTCGCAGTGGTCGAGTGCTTCTTCCGTGGACTGATAGTATTAGTCGTAAAAATCATGCAAAGGCGAAGGGAGATTTCATTTGTCTGCGTAGCGACGACAATGGTGCCACCTGGAAGGGTTATGATTCACAGGATATTGGGGTGTGGGCCTTTTCGCCCTACGGAAAGATTATCGAGCTATCCAACGGCGAGGTCATCTGTGCCGGCTGGGGTTACGCGTCAGATGAAGGCGAGATTCGATCCGGGATCATTCGCTCCCAGGATCAAGGCGAAACCTTTGGCCAATATGTCAAAATTGGTGATGTCTTCAGTGAGACGGATCTGACCTTGTTGCGTGATGGGCGTATATTGGCCCTGTTGCGTCGTGGACGAGGTTTTGAACCTGAGACACACTACGCTCATTCGCCTGATGGCGGCCACACATGGACCACGCCGCAGCGCATTAATATGTTCGGTGAGAACTTTAATGCGTGGTACACAGCCAAGGGGACCTTGGTCGCGGCATGCCGAGGCATTGATGGAAGTGGTGTTCACAGTCCAGGCAAATACTCGTCTGCTGAACTTGAGAAACATTTGGCTCGACGTCGTACGTCGCAAGAGGGATATGGGATTCACTTTTTCCGTGCAGCCAAGGAGGACGGCTCAGAGTGGGATTACCTTTTTACGCTGCCCGATCCCCTTGGCCTGGAATACCGAGCTCATCACGAAGCCGGGGAACCTTGCTTTGTTAATCTGCCAAACGGTGATTTGTTCGTCGGTTACTATTCCTACGACGAAACAATTTACGACACGTTGAATCCGGGCATGCCCCACTTCACTAAAAGCGAGTCAAAACGGATTGCGCATTGTTTCAAACGTCGCCCGTGCGCATGCGTTTTACGTGAAGTGTAATGTGAGTGAATTGCATGTCTTTTATCTGCCATCGTTTTTTGTTGTTGGAGGATGTTCACGCGGTCTGCTGCTGGGATGTGAAGACTGGAATAAACAAACTTGACGCATGTCCTTGGTTCTGAATCAGTTTGCTGGTGTTACGGGTGGATTTTGAGATGGGGATAAGCAGAAAGGTGGCGGGATGTTATCCGTAATACAGGTGACGCGTGTTGCAGCAGCATTATGTCTGGTTTCGGCATCTGCCACATCAGCTTATGCCTGGTACCCCTTTGGTGATCGCTATACGCAGTGGCAGGGAAGTCGACCGTTCATGTACGGTGCCTTGCATAACAGTGTGCCTGAGGACCAGATGTTGCCGCGCGTGGCTCGTTTCAGGGCAACAGGTCTTAATACGGTGGTATGGTGGAAGCCCGGTAACGCTATCCATATGTTTGAAGCTGCGCGTCGTTTGGGTCTTGGATGGGCGTGTGGTTCTGTTGGTGGTCGTTCGGCCATTGATGCGGCGATGAGGGTTGGGGGTAATGCCTTTCTTATGGTTGGAGATGAACCCGACGACTTGGAGTTGGAAAGTATTTCTGAATTGACCCAATGGATTCACGAGTTTTATCCGAATACGCCGGTGTTCACGAACCTGTCGTTTATGAAGGTCAACCATGACCGTTACGTACAAATGTGTCAGCCAGACATTCTTTGTTTTGATCATTACCCACTAGAAGCCAGTGGGAAGACACAAGAGCATTATCTATACAATATGGCTTGGGCCCGCCATAGTGCACGGAAGTATCGATTGCCCTATTGGTTGTTTCTGCAAGCATACGGACGTGAGGACGATGATCCTTCATCGGCATACCGAATACCCGATCAGGCGGATATTCGCTTTCTGGTGTTTACACATCTGGCGCATGGTGGGGCAGGCATCCTGTTCTTTCACTATTACGGTCACCCGGGAAGCATGATTGAAGATACAGGTGTTGAGCACGAAGCTCGTGGTCCTGTTTCTGGGCATCAGTATGAAAATACAGTGGCCTCGCCCGCCTGGTTTGCGGTACGAGATGTGTCAAGCGAGGTGCAAAACCTATCACGGGCACTGGTCAATCTTCGTGGCAAAGGTACGGTTAGTTATGTGGGTAATGGTGTGCTGTGGGATCATGAACCACCGCAATATCGTAAATACAACCGAGACGATGGTTATCGCTGTAGTCGATTTTTGGGTCAAGGCTCTTTGGTGTCCACGAGTATTCGTGAAGTGGACAACATGGGGGCGCTCATCGGGTTTTTTGATGACGAGATGGGCGAGGAATATTTCATGATCGTGAACCTTCAGCATGCTTTGAATATGAGCAAGGTGGCTGGACGTCGTACGATCCGCTTGACATTTGATCATTCAGTCACAGGCCTCGAACGTCTTAATCGATTCACTGGTGAAGTTGAGTTACTCAAGACAACTCGGTCAGGCAAGGACGAAAACATACTCGATGTTCAATTGGAAGGAGGCACTGGTGATTTGTTCAAGTGGTACAATGGCCATCCATGGCGTCTGCGGGATGCCCAGTTCAACTAAATGACCAAGGCTATATGATGTATACAGTTTCCTGTCCACTTCATGTTTTCGCATTTTGCTGGTTGGTCGTGTAGGCGAATCAACAATAGGTTCATGATTACGGCCCTTGATGCAGTTGTCCGCTCTTGATTTGATGGACTTTGCCAATCTGGTTGCGGTAAAATATTTAACTGATCATTTTCAGTATTTTATGGCATACCCCAAGCACCGCCGTTAAGATTTACGGAACATATACTGCTGTTCATCGGTCCTATGCAGTGTGTCAGCCGTGGTCGCCCAAACTGCTGACTGCTTTCTGCGACTTGATTTCGCCAGTGGCGCCATCCACGGTAACCGCGATGATTTTGCTGCCCACGACACAGTAGATCTCCAAGTTTACGCCACTGGCATGCCGGTGAGTCAATGCTTGCACGGCGGTGCCCTTTGTCTTGACTTCAGCTAATGTGGCTGCTGCAGCCAGCGTCATCTTGTTCTTATCCAGCACGCTGGCAAAAGCTTTGATGCTGCCAACGCACTTGCCGCAGCCTGCATAGACCGGTGCAGCCAAAGCTGCCAATGCAGTCAAGCAAAGGACAAGAATAACGCCACGTTTCACCACGGTCCGTTTCGTGATCTTTTGATTCAACATTTCGACAACTCCTCGATATGTAATAGTTTGTGCCGGATCAACGCGATCGGCTTGATGCCCGAATCAGTATGCCACGGTACCCTGTCACATACAAATAACGGCCTTTGATGACTTCAGATCATGACGATGTTTTTGAGGAAAAAGATCTAAATTTTTTTCTATTTCGACCATCTTTTGACTATAATTATCATGGTTAGAGCCAAGTCTTGTGTGTACTGCAAATCTCAGGAGTGATGGAAGCATGAGTGCTCAAATAACCAAATTCTTATTCGTGATCGCCGTTCTGGCCTTGTTATGGGATGGGGCGGCAGATGGGGCGATGGTCGAACTGTCGCTTACAGCAAGTAAGGATGCAACCATTCAGCGTGATCCAGACGTGAATTATCCTGGACCTCAGGCCAATGCCAACCTTGGGAGATCAGGTAAAACCGGGACGAGTACACGTGGCAGCGGCGAGACGTATTACACGCTGATTGGTTTCGATTCCAGTTCGTTTGAAGACATCGGACCCGCGAACGTGGTGTCGGCTGAACTGAATTTAAAAATCTTCTCGGCGCATTGGCCGTGGGATAAAAATTTGGTTCAACTCAATGAAGTTCGCCGTCTGACTCACGATTGGGTTGAAGGTACTGGTGGCGATCCCGGTAGTGACCCCTATTCTGATCCTACTGGTGGGGTCAATTGGCTTACTTACGATGGTGTGAACGCCTGGCCGGGGGGGCTGGTGCGCGTGGAGATACAGGCGATACGATGGTTGGGTTCCAGATTCCCTACACCAATGAATATAGGGTAGGAAGGGGGGGGATTCGCCCCGCGTCGCTACCTCCGAAGGATGTTTTTGTTGACGTGACTACATTGATCAAGAAAGCAGCTGATCCTGCTGTTCCATTTTATGGCTTCTTTTTCGAAGCGGTTGCCAATCCGGAAGTTGATAATCAGTTCGATCCGGACGGCGAGTTTTCCAGATGGGGAACCAGGAACCCGGGGGGGCCAGGGCCATCTGAATACTATGACCTTGATCCTTCCCCGTCGGTGTTGAATCTTGTCTTGGTTCCAGAACCCGCAACAGCGGTGGTGGTGGGGATTGGCGCCTTCGGTTTATTGGCCAGCAGATCACGTTTTGGGCACTAACGCGGGCTGGCCAGAAATAAAAAAGCGTTGATTCCCCACGATTGAGGGTGTCGGGGACTCGTAGATCTTCGTGCCCACCACATGACAGGTTTATCCGACCAACTGGCTCGGTTCATCCGTTTATGGATGGTACGCAGGGACTTGCGTGGTCCGGCTGCCATTAATCATTTCCTGTGTATATTTTGTCACACGCTCGACGATCCGTTGCACGAATACTTTGCCCTGTTCAGCGGTTGCCATGGCTGGTGTGGGATCGGGCTGATCTGTCCACATGTTCGTACGCACGTTTTCCGGGAACACCGCCAATGCGAAGGCGGTCTCAAATTCCTGCGCATGGCCCGGTAGATCATCAGGTTGTCGTTGTCCACTTTTCAACAACTCAGCCGCATCAGCCTGCGTGAGTACGTCCCAATAGGGCAGGAAGTGAAGGTTTACCTGGAACTTTCGGAGGAAATCATCCCACACTGCGTTGCACGGCACGATGTTGCCGCCATGGCCGTTCAAGACAAGTACGTTTGTGAATCCTGCTCGAATGACACTATCAATCACATCTGAGAGTGCTGCCATAAAGCTTGCTGGACTTAAAGAAAGCGTACCGATGTGTTTCATGTGGTGTTCACTGATCCCAACCTTTATGCCCTCGGCTACGAGGACATGGGGGCTAAGGTTTTCCGCAACTGAAACGGCAATATGGCATGCACTTCTCCAATCATGTTCCATTGCCATATGTTCCAGGTGTTGTTCGGTTGCAGCCACGGGAACAATGCATGCCTTGAGTTCACCGGAATGCATTCTTTCACGAAACTCACGTCTCGTATGTTTGTGAAGTAGAACTTCGTTATGGTTTGTCATGTAAACCTCTTGGTGTTTAAAAGGAATTAGATCAGATCGAATATTTTAGTTGCAAATGAACTTTCGGTTTCTGGCCACAATCCGTACTAGGTGGTGTATGATGTTACATTGCTTCTGCCTGATCCTGCAATACCCCCATCGGGCAAGTGAGTGGTGCTTTGAGTAGTTCCATATTAAAACATGTCAATGATCGGATCTCTCAATGGGTATGAGGGATTTCCGCCTTCAGATACGAATGAATATTTCTGCTGATGTGGAACTGCCACAATGGCGGTGTCCTGCACATTACCGTTTACGTAGGGTAGAAACGGGCGATGAGATGCATCTGCCGGAACTTCTTGTATCCATTGACGTAGGATGGACGAAGCTCGATGTGCCACGCATGACGCAGTACATGAAGGAGCCTGATAGATGGGATGGATCACATGTTGTTGAATATCAAGGTCGACTGGTGGCACTGTGTATTGCGACTCGGCGTGGCGAGTTTAATCCAGTGTGGGGGCAGCTTGACTATATTTGCGTGCACCCTGGACATAGGGGTCGTGGGTTGGGTTTAGGTGTTTGCACCGCGGTCATTCAATATCAAAGATCGCGTGGGTACCTGGCCTCCACGCTGACCACGCTTGAAATCACACCGGAGAATCTCCAACTTGTGGCGATGAAGATGTATCTAGGGCTGCAATTTTATCCCGTCATGACCCAGCATAATCAGACTGCATGCGAAATGGTGTATCAGGCTCTTGGGCGGCGGTTGCCCGTGCAATGGTGGCGTGGCACATCGCCGTTTGGTCCGATCGATGATCCTCAGACATGATCAGATTGAGAGTTGGTACGTTCACTATTATCGCTGCCATTTACGTTTTTATAGAACCAGATAGAAGGGGTTTGGGTCGGATCAGGGGTTGTCGTTAGTTGGTCCAACCTTATTGTGGTCACTATTCGACAGTCTGGTACGGTTTCCATGTTTCGCCGGCTGCTGCCGCCTGGTGTTCTAATTCACCGCGCCAACCTGCAACATCGCCACCTTTAATACGCGCAATATCAAATAGAAAGTATCGATCCTCAAGCGTCTTGCCAAGTGTTCTCATCTGTGCCCAATGGTCCCATGCGGTCTTCTGGCAAAGCGGCTCGTACAGCAGGGTCAAGCTGCCATGCGTGCCGTGCATCTACCGTTGTTGGTTGTTCATCGGTGGGTGGCCCATTCCACTTCGACCAGCCAATTGATAATGTATTGCGCTCATGATCTGGGACCGTATGTCCCGTATGAATCGTGGCTCCATTGCGGATGAGGGCCTGCCCGGGTTTGAGTCGAATCGCCAGTTGATTAGGCAGTGGGTCTGTGCCGTTCCAACTGGGTGTGTGTGGCACCCCTTGTTCCTTCATTACCTGTGGTAGAAGTACATCGTGTTCAAAAGGCGTACGCCACCGGTGATGGCTGCCTGGTATGAGTTCGTGACATTCATCGTCGACCAGTGCCAGGAACATACTGACGCCGTTCCGTTCGCTAATGCCCTTCAGGTTATTGGCACGGATTTCTTCCCATCGCTTCTTCTCGACTTCCTCGGAGTAATCCTCAGGTCTTTCATCACCTGGGGCTTTCTGTGGAAAATAGGCTTCACCGGTTCCCCACCACGTCTTATCTCGATGCCAGATGGGTCCATGCTCATGAATACGAGGATTACACCACAGGAGCATGTTGCCCATCACCATATCCTGTGGTTGTAATCCATGGCACCAGGATGCAATGAAGTCTGGAAATTCGGGGGAGCCGAAAAATTCAGCAAAGCACGGCTCGCGAAATGCAGGGTGTATGAGGCCCCGGATTGCCCATGGTTAATCGTGTTTTGTGCGGTGTACGTAGCCTTTTGAACAGTCAATCTTGCTATAACCAAGATCAGGTGTACAAGCTTCAGTCACACGCCGACCTGCATCACGGAGAATGGGGATCCATGGGTTGTTGGCAAAGTCATTGATGATGACGAAACCATGTTTCTGCAAATAAGCTAGTCGTTGAGGTGTGCAGCCAGGATCTGCAAGTTCAGGCTCGGCATCAGCAGAAGGTGTTGGCTCGGTAAGAATGTTGAACTGATACCGATTCAGTTGTGGATGCCGATTTGGGGTGAGCCATTATCAATCCCTTTTGAAACTCCAGTGATTACAGGTTCTATTAAGAGCCATTGAATTATATTATCGATGATGTGGTGGGGGCGGCAGAACAGATGATATGATTGAAGGGAACTGTAATTCCCAAGGTGAATGACCCTTTCAACAATTTGAATATATTTTAATAATATACCATGACCCACACAAGAAAATTTGGATGTTAACCCAGATGTGACGTATTTCAAAGTTCAAGTGCTTATGACATATTCTGATAAATCGGAAAAAACAAGTTTGATGAATAGACCCCACCCCGTGCTGCTATGCCTGGCATCTTCATCGCCGCGTCGTCGCAAGATACTGGAGCAAGTTGGAGTTCCATTTCGTATCCATGCACCCTGTGTGGAGGAAGTGAACTTTGCTTCAGATCCAAGTCGAACCGTCAGGGTTAATGCCCAGGCCAAGGCGCAGGCGACGCATGGATGTTTTCCTGATGGGGCAATTATTGCGGCCGACACAGTGCTTGAATTTAAAGGCCGCTGTATTGGAAAACCAGCCTCGTTGGATGAGGCTCGAAAGTTCATGGCAATGTTTTCCGGTAACGTTCATGCCGTTTTGACCGGCGTGGCATTATGGGTCCCGGGGGCAGAAGTCATTGTCCATGTGGAAACTTCGACCGTGCAGTTTCGAAAGTTGGATACCAAAGATATTGAGGCCTACCTATGTGCAGTGAACCCGCTTGATAAGGCGGGTGGTTACGATATTGATCAGTCTAGCGAGATAATCATTGACTCCTTTCAAGGCTCCCGTACCAATGTGATGGGATTGCCAATCGAAGTGGTGACGCCATGGTTGAATCAACAGAAAATAATCTAAAACCACCGCCATTGCGGATTGGGCAATTAACCATTGATCGGCCAACTGTTTTGGCGCCCATGGCCGGCCTGACAGATCTGCCTTTCCGTTTACTTTGTGCCCGCCATGGATGTGGCCTCGTGATGACTGAAGTTGTCAATGCGCAGGGTGTCTTGCGGGCATCCTCGCAGACGATGTGTTATCTGGAGGCGTGTGCGCAGGAACGTCCAGTGGGAGCACAACTCTACGGATCTGACCCACAGGTCATGGCCGAAGCAGCGGCCCGTATTGAAGCCCTTGGGCGGTTTGATTTGATCGATATCAATTGCGGCTGTCCCGTACCTAAGATTGTGAATAAGGGTGCAGGTGTGGCTTTGATGAAGCAGCCAGGCATAATCGCCGAGATGATTCGGTCAATCCGGGCGGCGGTTGATCTGCCGGTGACGGCAAAGACACGAATTGGCCTTTCGCCCGATGAAGTCAATATTTCAGAAGTGGCGCATGCGATCGAGGAGGGTGGGGCACAGATGCTGGCAATTCACGCCCGTTTGGCTGCAGTTAAACACTCAGGGCCGGCTGATTGGGATCTGATGGCGTTGATCAAGTCACAACGACAGATTCCAATTGTTGGTAATGGGGGCATCGAATGTGCTGCCGATGCCGGTGCCATGCGGGCTGCGACCGGTGTCGATGGCGTGATGATTGGTCGGGCTGCGGTTGGTAATCCATGGATTTTTAGAGAAATTACAGCGATGTGGGAGGGCCGTTCATTTAAACCAGTCAGTTTGGAAGATCGACGGCGGATGATCGAGGAGCATCTGTTGAACCTCATTGCGCATTTTGAAAAGAAAAGTGAGTATCACAAGCGACGAAGGCATGGTAGCGAACAGTCAGCCTGTCGCCATTTCAGAACGCACCTCATTAAGTATCTCAAGGGCCATATTGGAATTGGGAAACTGGTTAAACACCTGGAGGACATTCACTCGGCTGGAGATGTAATGGTTGCCGTGGATGATGTGCTTTGGCCAAAAAGCTGTTCAGAGCAACTGGCGTCTGGAGTTTAGAGGCGGAGTACTTCTTCGGGTGCTTGGGTTGAGGAGCGTAGTTTAGGCAAAGATGTATCGATCTTTCTGTGAGCCCTTGTGGTCGGTTGTTGTGAGCAGAGGTATTTTACCACTGGATTATTCGCCAAGACCTTGGGGTGTCAAGCAACCTGTCCAATAGTTAGATATCATCCAGATTCATTGCAACCTACAAGGAGATTCAAGTGCCCACTATATCCCTGCAAGACAGTGATCTGGCCACACTGGCAAAGTTTGATTCGCCAACCATCGCCAATGTGATCGAGCTTTTTGAATGTCGTGCCTACAATGCCGGTTATACCAATGAAACGATCCGGGCGGTCTATCCGCAATTGCCGCCAGTGGTCGGGTATGCGGCCACCATGACATTTCGCGCTAGTCAGCCAGCGGGCAGGGGCGAACCATTTAACAAGATTGGACAGCTGATTGAGCAATACGCTGATGCTTCGCGGCCCCTGATCGCAGTCATCAAGGATCTGGACGAGCCGCATGTTGCTGCGACGTATGGTGAGATCGTTGTGACATGCTTGAAAACATTTGGGTTTGTTGGACTGATGACAGATGGTGCTGGGCGTGATTATGAGCAAGTCCAAAGGCTTGAATTTCCATGTTGGACATCATCTATGATCGTGTCCCATGGTTATAACCATCTTCTTGATTTAAACATTCCAGTTCTAATTGGGGGTTTGTCCCTGGAGCCTAAGGATCTACTGCACGCAGACGGCAACGGCATTATTCACATCCCCCTGCCCATAGCTTCCGCGGTGGCTGAACTGTGTGAGCCATTCGTCGCAGCCGAAGAAGTCATCCTTGAATACACAAGGGATCCAGACTTGACCATAACAGGTCTGCAAGAGGCAATTAACAAAAAGAATGAACTCGTGGCCGGGTTGATGAAGCAGGCCAAAAAGATGATTCCTGAAGGTTGGTAGGTCCGTATTGTAATTTCGCGGAATATGTCTATGGCTACTCATGGCGCCGAATGCAAAAAAGTCCTTGTTGCTGCTGCAGATGTTGATGTGGCAGTTGTCGGAGGTGGTGGTGCTGGGTGTTCGGCGGCCGTCGCTGCAGCCCGCCAGGGTGCAAGCGTCGTGCTAATTGAAAGATATGGATCGCTGGGTGGGTGCATGGGGCCTGGTGGTTGGGCTGCCGGTGCACTCGACCTGGCACCCCTTGATCCTCATCGGTTTTCAGTAGGAACAGATGAAGATAAGTTTTCAAACGGACCCAATCACTGGATCAGTACCAAGCATGCCGACCCTGTTGCTGTAGATATTCGTGACCATGTAAGAGGTTGCGGTCTGGCTGGTGAATGGATGGCCCGTTTATTTGATTTGTATGAACAGATTGGTCCGTGCCCTCACTTCGGCAATCAGGCAATTCGTGTTGAATATCTGTTCAATCAAATGCTTGAAGAATCCGGTGTGAGGCAGATGTTGCAGACGTATGCTAGTGAGCCAATTCTCAGTGCAGATGGTGTTGTAGAAGGTCTTTATGTTGAGAATGTATCTGGGCGTCAGGCTATACACGCCAAGGTGACCATCGACTGTACCGGGAATGCGGCTTTTGCGCAGCGGGCTGGTGCTCTCATTGTGCCACCCAATCGTCAACCCAGCATGAACATAACTTTTGGCATCGCAAATATTGATAGTAAGAAGTTCGGCAAGTTTGTTGCAGACCGGCCTCCAATGTCGGGTGAATGTATCCAATGGGTCGATGAAGTTC
>CAUZIY010000018.1:0-31742 GCA_963579995.1 Phycisphaerae bacterium | reverse complement strand
GCCATGGCGATCCGTTTCATGAGACTATTTATGGGCATGACGCATACTCCAGTCGACGGCATATCAATGCATGTGATTGTTAATCTGATTTTGAGTATAGACCAGTGAGCCTCACGTGGTTGGCGGTTAAAATCTATTGGCTAATGCATGATGACATCAATCAGCATGATTGGTCATCATACGCATTGATCAGTTCATGGATAGCCTCAATTTGTGGACTTGCCAGGGTAGGAAGCGGCGGCCGCATGGTCGGCGAGTCCAGTAGTCCCCGGCAGTACGCAATGGCTTGTGCAGGTTCGATACCCCAACCGCAGTCACCCACCGCATTGATACGTTGCAGGCAATCCATCGCTCGAGTCATTATCGTACGGGCGTTCTGTTTATTGCGGGCACCAAGTGCATCATGAAAGCGTCGTTCTGCGGATATGTCGAGGTCGCCGATGGATGTCAACTCGGCTTGGGCGGGTAGATGGTGGACTCGTATGTAACGGTCTGGCATGCCTGGTCCCACAATTACGAAGCGATTTGAAAATTGCTTGGCCATTGCCAAGCGACCCTTGGTATTGCCCGTGTCATCCTTGAGCCCGATGATCTGTGGTGTTTCGGCTAAGCGTTGCCAGTGATCTGGATCCATCCAGGAAAGACCACCAAACCGTCGGTCAAACTCAATGGACACGGAAAAGCCCAGTAACGGAAGCGAGGTGATGGTGCAGCAGGTTAGAAGCATTCGGAGGTAAATATCGGGTTTGGGCCCGATGTATCCCGGAAAGATAAAGACGCCATCGAGTCCTGCAGTTTCAAAGCCGCGCAACAGGTCGAAGGTTTCCAGGGGGCTGTCGCCACGTGTCGACCCCAGGACCAGGGCTCGGTTGCCTACGATCTGTTTGGTCCGGGCCGCAACGGCCAAGGTTTCGGCGGTGGTGAGCACGCACAAACTGCTGACCATTGGTGAAAAAGCAAGAACATCAAGCCCAGCGGCAAGTTGGTGTTCGATGTATGGAACCAGTGATTCGTAGTCAACGGATCCATCTTTTCTAAATGGAGTCAATAACCCCACGACGGGGCCGCGGATTTGTGATTTCACAGATTCGTAGTGATTCATCAATTTATCGAAAGATAATCTCGAGGTCGGCGAAGATTGTTGTCTTCGAGTCTCAGCAATAAGCAGGCCATGGGCCCGGCTAGCAAATCATCTTCCGCTGAGAGTTTTCACCATGTTTGGTTGGTGGTTTGCCATGAATACTGATCCACCGGTCGTCGGCAGGCTCATCGGCGCGCTGGTAGCGTGAGTCCGTTGACAGTCGGATTCGTGCCCCATGGTTGTCGAGACTGCCGTGCACGGTGTGAATGGTAAAGATGACCAGATCGCCAGCTTCGTACTCAGTGGTCAACCAGCGGAGTCCCAAGTTTCTTCGGAGTCTAACAGGATCATAAGTTAGGGCTCCAAAGTTGGGATCTTTCTTTTTCATCGAACCATTTTCTGCCTTTCGGTTACTACAAACGGAATCTACATCTTTACGACAGTAATGGTTACGCAGTCGATCAATACGATGCGATTGCTCCATTACCATTAGGCCACCATCTTCGTAGCTTGCATCGCCAATGGGGGTCCATGAGGTGTAGAGTCGTGGTGTGCCACGTCCCATGTACACTGCATCGCAGTGCGGTTTGGTGCCATGGCCCGGCGAGATGGTTCGGCACCAGGTGTAGTCGAAATGCCGTACCGGACCGCCCAGGAGGCGGTGGTAAAGATCGATCATGGGTCCCGAATACAATAGACGCATGAGCTTCGGATTATTGTCTGCCAGGTTCGGTGTCAGGCGGATATTCGTTTCAGGGTGCCTAATGGCTTCGATGGTCGGATAACCAGGGTCGAGTAAACCTGCCGTGTTTAATTTTCTACACATGAAATTACGCACGGCCATCACCGGATCTCTATCGAAGAATCCACGAAAGAACAGATAGCCTTGCTCTTGGATCTGTTGTCGCAGTCCGTCGCTGTCGTTGAGCAGGTCGTTATTCACAGCCAGTTGGCCCAAAGCATCCGGCGCAGTTTCCAACTTGCGACCAAGACTGGTTAGTCTATGGTTTATTTGAATCATGGAGGACCTCTACTAAAACCAGCCATTCACGGTGGTGGGGTCGCGCTAACGATTACCCGTATGTGCTCATAGATGAATTGAACTGGCAAGTTTATTATACCCCGGTAGGAGTTCTGATGGAATGGTTGTGGCGAAGCGAAAACCATTATTTTCTGCCTTCAGGAGAAATTGTCGCCACTTGCGGTATTTGTGGTTGCAGTCCGTCAATACACGGGTTCATCATGCTCCAAGGCCTTGACGCTGAGGTCTGGTGACTTGGGTGCCGGTTGTAGTTATCGTAATGACCCTGCTTGTCTGGCAACAATAAATTAATAAGGGAGCGTTGTATGAATTGGACTTGTTATGGACAACTAAAATACATGTTCCTTTTTGTTCTGGCTGCAGCGTGCATTGTGCAAGCTGATATAGATGTTGCGCGGTCTGGTGAAGCAAGGGTGGTGATTGTCCTGGCCCCCGATGCTTCGGAAAAACAGAAATCTGCAACTGCAGATCTGAAAAAGTATCTTGAAAAGATTACAGGAGCCACGCTTGATATTATTGGCGTGAATGATGCAACTGCCGGGTTGTTTCCCGAAATGTCAAGAATTTTCGTCGGTGATTCATCAGTCGCACGGCAACTGGCACCAAAAGTTGAATGGGATCGTCTGGCGGCAGATGAAATCGTGATTAAGTCTGTAGATGGCCATTTGATTGTTGCTGGGGGTAAGCCCCGAGGCACGGTTTATGCCATTTATACCCTTTTGCAGGACATGATCGGTTGTCGGTGGTGGGCGCCCGATGCCATGTTCATTCCCAGTGATCCTAGCCTGAGCCTTCCTGAATTGGACATTCGCTATGCGCCTCCTTTTGAGGTGCGTGTGATCCTAGGCGAGATAGCCATGTTGCCTGAGGCGCGATCATGGCACCGACTAAGTTTTGATTTGAGCTTTGATACCAGCCCCCGTGGTATTCCAAGCAGGATCCTGAAAGCTGAGAAATATTACATCAAGCATCCAGAGTGGTTCGCCTATCTACGTGACGAGGGCAGTGAAGATGAGGAATATACCTACCGTTACGTACTCAAAACCTGGAAACACAATGCGTTGCATGAACCCAAGCCCAATCCCTATGACGCCTATGTTGAGGTTCTTGAACGCACGCGACGAGTCTATGCCCAGCCATGTCCGCACAGTGAGGGTGCACGCAAAACAATCCTAGAGGCTTTGCTGGCGGAAATTGCTGCGGGGCAGGGGACTTGGAATTCGCCACAGGTTGTCTGGGTCAACCAAGGGCATGGTTACTACATGTGCCAGTGTGAGCGATGTGAAGCCGTGCGTGACAAAGAGGGAGCAGATTCAGGGAACTGGGTACTGATGGCCAATGCCATTGCCCAGGAGGTGGAAAAGGTGTATCCGGATGTTTTTGTTGGGGTGTCCGCTTACTGGCATACCGAAGCACCGCCGGCAGCGGTCCAGCCCCGTAAGAACGTTTTGGTCTACCAGGCTCTCTATACGCAGAACCGCCTCGATCCGTCTCGGACCTATGCCTTTCAGTCACATGCATTGAAGAAGTGGGCGAGTATTGCAAAGTTATATGTGTGGGACTTTGACTCCAATAACCGCAACTACTATCAGCCGCATCCCAATTACTTTGTCCGTGGCGACAATATGCAGTTCTTCAATGAAATAGGTGTCGACGGGATCATGGTGCAGGGCGGCTTTGGCAAGGCAGCGGACCTGTTGGCGCTGCGGACATGGGTAACGGCTCAGATGCTGTGGAACCCGAATCAAAATCCTCGCAAACTGATGATCGAGTTTCTCGATGGTTACTACGGCGCTGCTGCTCCCATCTTGATGGAATACATGGAGGCGATGGTGGATGGTGCACATCGCAACAAAGATCAATGGTTGGGATCGTATGAATTCACCACTGCAGGTTGGGCCACGGTGCGAGACATGAATACCGCGACACGCTTGTTCGATGAGGCGGCGGCGGCAGTGAAAGGTGACAAGATCCTGTCGCAGCGAGTATGGCTGGCCAGGCAGTCGATTGACTTGTCTTGGCTTGATCGATACGACGAATTCAAGCAAGAGGCAGCTGATAAGGGGATTCCGTTTTTGGGCCCACCGAATCCATCGAAGATTATCGATGCTGTAGCACCCTATCGCCAAACATGGGGCAGGTGGCATATTGGCAAGCCTTTTTCCGCCTATTTCGATGAAATGAAGGAGAAATTTTCGTCCACGACAGGCAATTGAAATAAAGTTAGATGTAAGTTGTATATAGAAAGTCAATTTGATTCTTATTGGCGCATCAAGCACGTGCCAGTTTATTGTCCCCGTGTTTTTTTTGTTGTGTTGACGGTCCAAAGATAGAACAGAAGGCGGGTTAAGCATGTTTTGTCGAAAGATAGGGTTATTTTCATTAGTGATTCTGGCTGGTCATCTTCTTGCCGCTCACTAATATTTGGCAGAGATGGATCTACTGCTTGCGGCACGTGACACGGGCGAGATCTTTCGTGTGAACGAAGATACCGGCGAAATCGTTGAGGTGTTTGCCACGGGGCAAACAGTATGAATTATCTATTGAGGGTCCCGCCCCGGACTTCCATGTGTACGTTTCTGAGGGCGGCTCGGTTAGGCGTTACTACAAAGATACGGGTCAGTTGGTCGAGCCAACCTTTATCCAGGGTACTGGCTACCATAATACCAAGGGAATGGCATTTGGTCCGAACGGCAACCTGTATGTGGTGCGAGCGGGTAGTGGTGAAAGCCTTGTTCAAGTGTTCTCGCCTGATGGCACGGGCTTGGGCAATGCGGTTGGCGTGCCCGACACGCCGACGATGTTTGGCGTGATGTTCGGCCTGGCCGATGGCAACATGTATGCGTCCATCGGTGACCCGACTAACTTGGGGACCGGAGGCGTTATCCGGCGATACGATGCGAGCGGCTTGCCAACGCTCCCGACACCGCAGGTGGGTGGTGATTTTACTCTGCACGGGACCACGGATCTCACAGAGGGTCCCGATGCCCATTTTTATGCGGTGGTCGCAGAAGGCGGTGAAACGGAGCGAATTGTCCGTTCCGATGGCACTACGGGTGCCGAACTTGATGATCCATGGGTCAGTGTTGGCCCCGGTGTTCCTACAACGCTTGCTTTTGACTTAGAAGGCAATCTTTATGTCAGTGAAGGGTATATCGGTACCCCAAAGGTACGTAAATTTGATGCAGATGGCACCGACTTGGGCATTTTGATTGAGAATAATAATTTCGGTGTCGGTGCTGTACACATTGCTTTTTACGATCCAGGTATGTCGGCGGTTGCGGGTGATGCGAATGGCGATGGTGTGGTGGACGTTGCCGACCTTGGCATCCTTGGCGCCAATTGGGGCGCGTCACAAACGGCGAGTCTAAATATATTGATACCGGAGCCAGCAACAGTGCTTACGTTGAATTTCGGGTTGTTTTGTTTTGGTCGCCGCCGCCGCTCGTAGGGATGACGGTAATCTTTCTGGGTGTTGCGTTGCGTGGATTAGCCTGAAACGGGTGTCTTATTAAGCTGGTGTGGCTTGTGTCGTCTGGTCGAGGTCAGCCGCATCATCTTCATTGGTTGGCGAACCAGAGGTGAACGCTTGCTGATTGCCAACCGGCATGACGTCCGGGAAGAGCGTTTTGGGCGGCATCTGGCTGCGGTGAAGCCATGCCCATAACACCACCCCAACAACTGAAGCGACAATTGCCAGTCCAATCACAGTAAGCGCAAACTGGGTAACCAACTGTACCCCGGCTGTGTCACTGGCAAGGTGACCAAGCCGGTGGATGGTTCTGTTGCCAATGATCACTGCTTCAGGTTGCGGAACGATATAAATCCAAACAGCAGTACCGACCAAGGTGATCAAACTTGCGGGCAATAATACTTTGACACAGCAATAGAGAACTTGGTCGATTCGAATCCGTGGTAGTGTCCAGCGTAGCCACATCTGAATAAAGACCACGGTCATCGCCTTGATCACAAGCCAGAAGGTGCAATAAAGGTTTAAAACCACAAGGCCGATATTGCTCAACCCCATTGCAGCAGCCTTACCGCTCCAGGTGGTGGCGGCATCAATGTTACCAGAAAAATAAGCTTGTCCCGTGGTAATCGGATCATAACCAATGGCGTGATACACCGGATCAAACGCGGCGATTGGACTGTTCCAGCCTCCGAAGAGCAACAAGGCAAAGATTGCGCCAAGGATGAACATGCCTGCGTACTCGGCGAAGAAAAAGAAACTGAAGCGTAACCCGCTGTACTCGGTATGAAAGCCGGCAACAAGCTCAGATTCCGACTCGGGCAAATCAAATGGCGCCCGCTTGTTGGAAGCCAGCATTGCAATGAACATGATCAATGCGGTACAAAAGATAAATGGATTGTGGAAAACAAACCACTTCGATAATCCACCGCCTTGTAAATAGCTGAGCTCGGTCATATTCAATGTGCCGGCGACCAGCACAGCGCAGATGATCGAAAGTCCAAGCGGCACCTCGTAACTGACCATCTGGCAGGCTTCACGCATGGCACCGTAGATTGACCATTTGCTTGCCGAACCCCATCCGGCCAGAATCGTGCCCATCACCTCGATGCTGAGGACCGCAAGAATATAAAGCACACCGATGTTGAGTTTCTGTTCAAAGACGAGCTGCGGTCCGAAAGCCAAACCAAGAAAAGCCGTAAAAACCGGAGCGAAAGCGAGATAGGGGGCCAAACGAAAGAGGAACGAATCAGCGTCACGTGGTATCAGGTCTTCTTTGAGAATCAGTTTGATTCCATCGGCGAGCGATTGGGCCCACCCATGCCACCCGCCCACGTGCATCGGTCCAACACGGCTTTGAATGTGTGCAGCCACCTTGCGTTCCCACCAGATGCTGAACATGGCAATTACGCTGACGGCGGGTAGAAAGACTGCTGCGACAATGAATATCTTCAGACCCACAAAGATCCAGATGGCATACTCGGCAGAGATCTGGTTGGCGATGGAGTTGAGCATGAGTGTCCTGATCGGGATGGTCAGATTGTAACGGTAACCGCTAGCGTCGGAAAGCAGCGGAGGCGCTTGCCAAGCGTTTGTATACTTCCATCGGTATCTTTTGGTCGCCCAGGTGGACGGATTTGCGTGTTCCGTGAAAGTCGCTGCCGCCACTGGTTAGTAGATCAAATCGACCGGCAAGCTGCTCGAATTGCGCTACATCTTTAGCCCCATGGTCGCAGTGTCGGGTCTCAATGCCATCAAGTCCTAGTTCCCACAGATGGTGTACAAACGTGATCAGTAGATCCGGTTCGCGGATGCCCAATTGCATGGGGTGCGCTAGGATCGCCAGTCCGCCCGCATGATGAATTGACTCAATTGCATCGGACGCAGTCAGGCGGTCTCGGCGTACATAGGCTGCGCCGTCCTGGCCTATATAGCGGAAAAACGCATCCTGCATGCTTCTTACATACCCTTTTGTGATCAGCACGGAAGCGATGTGTGGACGGCCGATTACTTTAGTACCTTGCCGGGTGGCCAGATCAACCACTTCGCTGTAGTTAACGTCGACTCCCAAATCCCTAAGTTTTTCAACAATCGCAGGGTTACGGCTGTCACGTGCTTCTTTCATACGCCGCGAGACGGCCTTAAGCATCGAGTCGTCATCACGCACAAACAGGCCAAGGATATGCAAGGTGCCACGGCGTGGTTGGCCATCAATCGAAGGATCGGCTGATACCTCGATTCCTGGTACAAACTCAATATTTTCAGTTCTGCTGGCCGCGGCACATTTCGCCAGGCCCTCAGTGGTATCATGATCCGTAAGTGCCAACGCGCCTAGGCCGGCAGCTTTCGCTAGACGTGGCAGGTCTTGCGGGTCGGTCGTTCCATCTGAGGCGGTGGAATGGGTATGCAGGTCGCAATAAGGCACGGCAATGATTACAGCGTCAGCAACTGACGCTGTTCGAGTGAATCGAGTAGCTGCTGTACCACCTCCGCAACGGATAACTGATCAGTACGAATATGCAGCTCTGGTTGGTCTGGTTCTTCATATGGATCGTCGATCCCGGTGAAGCCTTTAATTTCACCGGCTCGAGCCTTCTTGTAAAGACCCTTTGGGTCTCGCTCTTCAGCGACTGCCAGTGGGACATCGACATAGACTTCGATAAATGGCAGATCAGCCTCCTTGTTGAGTTCACGAACGAGTTCGCGATCGGCCCGGTACGGGCTAATGAAACTGGTGATCGCAATGATCCCTGCGTCTGCAAAAAGTTTTGCGACTTCGCCAATGCGCCGGATGTTCTCAGCGCGGTCCTCCGCGGAAAAGCCAAGGTTCTTGTTTAGACCATGTCGAATATTGTCGCCATCCATGCAGTATGCATGCTTGCCTCGTTGCAATAAAACCTGTTCTAGCGCCACGGCAATTGTTGATTTGCCGCTGCCAGACAGTCCCGTCAGCCAGAGTGTGCATCCTTTTTGCCCCAGGTTCTGTTGACGTTCGGGGCGAGTTACGGTGCCTTCGTGCCAGGTGATATTGGTCGCTTTTTGTTCGGTCATGATTGGGTCCACAAAAGAAAAATATTAGGTCCCCAATCGTAGCGTCTGTACGCCCCGGTTCAAACCGGCCGGTCGTATCTACGCAATTTTGATCAGTAGCAAATGATTGACGGACTATGGGTATGCTTATGCCTGTGTTGATTAAGACAATGTCCAGATCCACCCGGTTAAAGGAGCGGATATTGGTCGATTGGGTAGTTTGAAGTGGTGAAAAGACGCCAAATGAGTGCTCGCAGGTGTTGGTTTGGGGGGGCTGTGGAATTAACGGTCACATGAGGTGTAGACCGCAGGGGCGGGATCAAAAAAGCAGGCATGTTCGCAATTGCACCGCATTCTGTATGGAGAGATACGCAATCAGCAAGCGGCGGTTACTGATCATATTTTAGTTGTAGATCCATGACGACAACCAGAATGTCGTAGATGGCATGTACTGCGACCACAATGCCAAAGCCTCTGAGGAGGTAAATGCCGGCGAAGTAAATTCCTGCGACCGTGTAAAAAACCATGTAGCTGACGGAAAATGGATTTGTCTTGGAGAAATGGTAGAAGGCAAATGCGAGGGCGGTTATGAAAATTGTACAGATCGGCCCCCAGACGCTGTCAATTTCCAACCAATCAACAAGTAATCCGTGGAGCAAGGCAATAGCCATGAGCCGGAACACCATCTCCTCATAGATCCCGGCGCCAACGCTAAGCACGATCCGATCCAGGATGTGTGGCCCGGGTCCCGGTTCACCTGCATTTAGAATCGGGATTAAGAATCGCGCCATAACCAGCCCGAAGACGAAGAGCGGCAGGACCAGCGCAAAGGATTCGGCCCACATCAGCCAATACAGCTGCGGCTGAAATCGCCAGCGATCTTGCCGCACCAAGTGCAATGAGAGCAATACGATGACCAGCATCAGCCCCGGGAGGTAATAGCCACCGAATCCCAACCATTCGAATAGGTCAAACAGATGCCGCCTTGCTTTAAGCGCACTATCCAGATTTTCAAATGGGGCAATTCCAATGGCTGTACGCACGCCTGGAGCATTCAATAAAACAACGCCCAATTCATAAAACAAGGCTAATGGCGTCAGGAAAATAAGAGCCTGCAGCGGTGCCTGTGTACAGAGCCAGTAGGACTCGGTATTTAAACTACGGGCCGATGGTTGCGCCAGATCAGTCATATCGAGGTTTGGACAAGTTTGCCGGCGTCAAAAAATTAAAGATGTAGCACGGCATGGATATTGCCATAGGGTTTAAGTTTCTGTTGGCCGCCCATTCCGGAAAGTTCAATTAAGACCGTAATGCCCACAATGTCACCGCCAAGCCGTTGAATCAAATTACAACTGGCTTGCATTGTTCCGCCTGTGGCCAGCAGATCATCGACCAGCAGTACCCGCTGGCCGGCTTGGACCGCATCTTCGTGGACTTCAAGCTTGTCGGTACCATATTCCAATGCGTACTCAATTGAAATAGTTCGATATGGCAGCTTGTTGGGTTTACGGATGGGAACAAAACCGGCAGACAACACTTGTGCTAACGCAGTGCCAAAGATAAATCCACGGCTTTCGGCGCCCGCAACCAGATCCACACCCACGCTACGATATGGGTTAGCCATCTGTTCAACCGCCATGGCAAGACCGCTTGGGTCATTCAGAAGAGGTGTGATGTCTTTGAATAAAATGCCCGGCTTGGGCCAATCGGGGATATCGCGGATGAGCTTGCTAAAGTCCATGAATTCACTCCATAAATCCGAAGGTAGAGTTTTACCACGAACGGTTAGAGCGTGCCGGTGTTTGCCAATCCATTAAGCTTCTGAGAAAACGTATCCATGGATGCATTTATGATTCAAGGTGGCACGCGGCTGCGTGGCCGATTAAGGGTTCATGGAGCCAAGAATGCGGCCTTGCCCTTGATGGCGGCGACTTTGCTCGCCGACCAGCCTGTGGTCCTTCATGATGTGCCTGATCTGGCTGATCTACGGAACATGGGGCAGTTGCTTGGAACACTGGGATGCCAGGTACAGCGGGATCCCGATCAAGGACTCCGGTTGAGTGTTTGTGATCAAACAAAGAATGAAGCACATTACGACATTGTTCGCACAATGCGGGCCAGTATTTGTGTCCTGGGTCCCTTGTTGGCACGCCGGGGCAAGGCGCGTGTCTCCATGCCTGGAGGGTGTGATATCGGTGACCGTCCCGTCGATCTGCATCTGCGTGGCTTGCGGGCATTGGGGGCGGATATTCGTCTAGAGCAAGGCTATGTAACGGCGCAGGCGTCACGGTTGCGGGGGGGGCGGGTATTCTTGGGTGGCCCGTTTGGTTCGACGGCCTTGGGAACAGCCAACGTGATGAGCGCGGCAACACTTGCCAAGGGACAGACCATCATCGATTCGGCAGCCTGTGAACCGGAAATTGCCGATTTGGCCTGTCTGCTAAACAAGATGGGCGCAAAGATTCAGGGGGCCGGGACACCGCGAATTGTGATCGATGGGGTTGACCAACTCGGTGGCGCTGAGCACACGATCATTCCGGATCGGATTGAGGCCGGCACCTATATCATGGCAGCTGCAATTACCAATGGTGATATTATTTTGGAAAACTGCCCCCTCGACTCCTTGGCTGCCGTAATGGATCGACTCTTTGAAGTTGGTGTTGAGTTAGAACCAATGGCTGCTTGTGATGCTGGCGATAACGGCATGCGTCAGACCGTGCATGTCGCTTCTACGCGTCGTCTTGAACCGGTGCAGGTCGTCACCCAGCCCCATCCAGGATTTCCGACGGATCTGCAGGCGCAAATGATTGCATTGCTCTGTCTGGCTGACGGCAACTCGATCGTTACAGAGAAGATCTTTCCTGATCGTTTCCGGCATGTGGCTGAGTTGATGCGTATGGGGGCTAACCTGGCGCGTAGTGGGTCAACGGTGCTTATTAGCGGTACCCGGCATCTCAGCGGTGCGCCGGTAATGGCCAATGACCTGCGGGCGTCGGCAAGTCTCGTCATGGCTGGCATGGCAGCCAAGGGTGTTACCATCGTCAACCGTGTGTATCACCTGGATCGTGGTTACGAACGGATGGAGGTTGGCCTGCAGAAGCTGGGGGCCCAGATCGAACGCGTGGACCGGCCACCTGTATGAGTAGGGTGTTCTGGCACCATGTGGATACGGAGGACCGTCCGATCGGCGAAATCAACTTTGGTGGCACTGCAGTTGGTTTCTGATTTGCGAAAACTGACGAAGGTGAATGGACTGGGCCTGTACCCCTTTGTATGAGTCTTTCGTATGTGTTTTTACACACTCCCTGATTTTCATGCATGGCATGTAAGCCACGATGCATATTCCTCAAGCGGACTCGGCCGGTTGTTCTTGTTAATCTATGGGTGGTTATTGGCCACCAGGGATCATGCTGTAAAAAGTTACCGGCGTATGAGTACGAAAGGCTGAATCATGACGCGAGAAGAAGGTGCAAGCCAGGCAGGGCCCATTGACCCGGAACTGCTTAAGATTATCGTGTGTCCCCTTACGCGATCATCCCTGCGGCAGGAGGGTGATGCCCTGGTCGGCCAAGTCGGCGGTTTGCGTTATCCGATTTGTGATGGCATTCCGGTTCTGCTTATCGATGAAGCCAAGCTGCCCGATGGTGTCGACTCACTGGATGATTTCAAAGAGAAGTACAAAGAGCAGATACCTAAATAATCCGATCCCATCTACCAGGAAGGGGCTCCGTGTTGGCTGGACGTATATTGATCGTAGATCTCAAGCCCAATGAGCTTGTTGATGATATTTTTGCATTGCAGAACTGCCAGTTAGGAAAGACACGAGGTGGCAAGCCGTATCTTAAATGCCTTTTGGGCGATCGTTCTGGTCGAACGCCTGGGAGAATGTGGAATGCAACTCAGAAACTATTTGACACACTGCCGACAGATGGTTTTGTTCACCTGGAGGGGCAAACACAGCCGTATCAAGGTGAGATGCAGATTGTCATTCATAAAATCTGCTCCGTAGAACCGACGGACGAAGAACTGGTCGATCTTCTGCCTACGACAAAGCATGATATTGATCAGATGTTTTCCGAGGTCAGTCAAAGGTTGAGTACCATCAAACATCCGGTACTTGCCGCATTGGCTCAGCAGTACCTCAATGATCAAGATCTCATGAAGAAGTTTCGTCGCGCACCTGCGGCCATGACAATCCACCACGCGTTTGTCGGCGGGTTGCTCGAACACACCCTCAATGTTCTACGCCTGGCCGATGGGTTCTGTCCACTGTATCCGCAGCTCAATCGCGAGATCGTTTTACTCGGTCTGTTTATTCATGATCTAGGTAAATGCAATGAATTGACCTGGGAGATGGGTTTTGCCTATAGCGAGGACGGTCAACTTGTGGGACATATTGCCCGTGGAATCGTATGGCTACAGGAGAAAGCGAAGGCCTGTGCATCGAGCGGAACCATCATCCCGGAGCCGATCCTGCGCGTTCTGTGCCATATTATTCTTTCGCATCATGGCAAGGCGGAGTTTGGTGCACTGAAAGTGCCGGCAACGCCTGAGGCGATTGCCGTGAACTTGATCGATAATGTCGATGCCAAACTCCAGATCGCATTGGAGGCGACGGGTCGGCAGGCGGGGCCGGATCAGCAGTTGGGCGGCCATTTCACCGAGAAGGTTTGGGCTTTAGACACGCGACTGTATCGTCCAGATCCGACCAAAGTCAGTCCTGATGGAGCCTAGCATCAACCTTATGGCAAAGCGGCTCGGAGTCTTGTCCCGTCGGACGGCTGGTTTATGAAAGTCGGCTGCGGGGATAGTGAGCTTTGATTGAGGAAGCAGCTGCTTATTCTGGGAGGGGGGTGGTTGCTTGATCGCGGTACCATGCCCAAAGGCTTTCCAGACCTTCGGTGAGAGAGGTCCGGGGATTGTAGCCAAGAAGCGATTTTGCTTTGTCAATGTTGGCAAATGTAGTATCGGGTTCGCCTAAAGGTGCCGAAATCATTTTTAAATCAGCCGATCGGCCGATGAGTTGTTCAATGATCTTGACGAAATCACAAACCTGTATAGGTTCACCACGGCCGAGATTGATAATCTCGTAACCAGTGGAGTGATCAAGTGCCAAGACGATTCCGTTTATGATGTCGCTTATATAAGTCCAATCGCGTTTCATTTTGCCTTCATCAAATAGCGTAATCGTTTGGCCGCGAACGATGCGGTCGGTCACGATATAGGGCATCGTGTCCGGTCGGTTTCGTGGTCCATACACGTTAAAAAAACGCAATGCAGTAAAATTAAGGCCGTGAAGGTGGTGATAGGTATATCCCATCACCTCTACAGCCTTCTTGCTTGCTGGATAGGGGGCCAGTGGTGTGTTGCAGGAACTGGTTTCTACGAATGGCAACGGTTGGGTGTCACCATAGATCGACGATGTTGAGGCGAAAATAAAGGCATTGACATCCGACAGGCGTGCTGCTTCAAGCAGATGCGTTGATCCAAGAGTATTGACCTGGGTGTACAACTCGGCGCGGCCTATGGAATAACGCACGTTGGCATAGGCCGCCAAGTGGGCCACTTTGCGTGGTTTGTTTTGCTGGAAGATAGATTTGACTTCCTTGGAATTACAGATGTCGATTTCGTAAAGGGTAAAGTTGTCGTGATTCTCAAATGCCTTCAGGTTGGCACGTTTGCGTGCAGGGTCATAGAAGTCATTGAAATTATCAAGCCCAACGACATGATCGCCGCGTTCAAGAAGTGCTTCAGCGAGGGTGCTGCCAATGAAGCCGCTAACGCCTGTGATCAATATGGGTCTATCTGACATCAGTTGGCTCGTTATAAGTCGCCTATATCAAACTATACTGTGATCTAATCGGCAATTTTACCCGGCGTCAATCTCTTGCAATATTTACCGGTGCCGCAGCCTTTGCCGCCGGTTCGCCTGGCTTCCTGGTTATCGAGCACTTCACGCGATTGTGCCCCAACACTTGAATGGTTAGACGGGATTAGATCTGCATTTAATTTGTGGGTGGCTTGCGTCGGTCGTCCTGCCGTAGACCTTCCCGATATCGGCCGTGGATGCCGCTGGTTGAATTACGAATTGCAAGAATCAGATTGGCTATATGCGGGTCGTTCGGTAATTCCTTTTCCAACTCGGCAATACCTTGGGTGATATTGCCAACACCATTGTCATCGTTACGAAATAATCGTTTGCAGGCAGTCTTGAGTCGCTCGATGGTTTCGGTCGGGAATTCATGTCGTGCCAGCCCGATCAGATTAACTCCACGAACCCGAGCCGGGCTGCCCTCTGCAATCATGTAGGGAGGCACGTCGTGGACGAGGCGACTCATACCACCGACATAGCAATATTGTCCCATGGAAACAAAGTGATGGACGCCGGTTTCGGCACCAATATTCACATCGCTTTCAATATGGATGTGTCCGGCCAGGCCGACGCCGTTAGCAATGGTGACCCGATCATGGATGACACAATCATGCGCGATATGGCTGTAGCACATTACCAGGTTATTGTTGCCGATCTTTGTCACCGATTCATCATTTTCAGTGCCACGATGGATTGTGACTGATTCGCGGATCTCGTTATGGTCGCCGATGATCAACTGGGTTGGTCCACCACGATATTTATGATCCTGTGGTTCGCCACCAAGGGTAGCCTGGGGCCAGATTCTATTGTTGCAGCCAATAACTGTCGGGCCGAGCACTGCCACGTGGCTCAGCAGGCGGGTACCTGCACCAATGGTGACGTGGGGGCCGACGTGGCATAAAGGGCCAATTTCCACATCTTGGGCAAGTTCCGCTTTAGGGTCTACAACTGCAGTGGGGTGAATATTTGCCATGGGTTAACAAAAATAGCCGTCTATTACTCCTGATCGTCGTCAATCAACATGAACTTGATATCAGCCTCGGCGGCAACATCATTGGCCACGAAAGCCTTGCACCTTGTTTGGGCGATGCGGCTGCGGATGCGAACACACTGCGCTTCGATGATGAGTTGGTCACCTGGCGTAACGGTCTTGCGGATTTTGACGCGATCCAAACTCATTAATATGCCCAATTTCCCGGTGTGCTCAAGCGTTTGGCCGAGGAGTACACCTGAAAGTTGGGCCATCGCCTCGACCAGCAAGACGCCGGGCATCACAGGAGCCGTTGGGTAGTGGCCCTGAAAGTACGGTTCATTGATTGTAACGTTCTTAATGCCGACAATTCGATCAGTGCCATTAATTTCAAGTACACGGTCAATGAGCAACATGGGGTACCGATGCGGCATCATGCGCATCAATGAGCGTATGTTAGTGACACCCTTTGTAAGTGCTAATTGTTGTCGATGGTCAGTATGGAACTGCTGCGCCAGTTTTCGTGCGAGTGCATGATTGAGTCGGTGGCTTGATTTGCATGCAATAATCCGTCCCTGTACCGGTGCACCTAGTAAATACAGATCGCCAATCAGATCAACAATTTTATGCCGAGCCAACTCATTTTGGTATCGGTATTCGTTGTTGATTGGCCCGTCATGGGAGACAACCAAAACATCCTTTTCCGTTAGGTGGGCGCAAAGGCCGGCCTCACGCAATGCCATTGCTTCCTCTTTTAAGCAGAAGGTTCGTGCTGCGGCAAACTGGTTGGCATAATCGTCGGTGCGACTGTCATAGATCTGCATTTGTCTTGTGATTGGCGAACCGACCCCGTAGTCCAGTTCATACAGTACATGCATCGCTGGTTCATCGCTTGGGATTGCCGTGATTGATGCGTCACCCTCACGTACCACGACGGGTTCTTTGATGATTATGCAGGGCCGTTTCGACGAGTTGTCTGGCTGCACGCCGGCTTGGTTGAGCCGTTCATAGTATGGTTGCGCCGAACCGTCTTCACCCGGGAGTTCGGCAGCGTCCAATTCAATTAAGATGTTGTCGATTTGCAGTGCCGCCAATGCGCTGAGGCAATGCTCGCACGTTTCAACTGTTACTGCACCGCTCTGAAGTGTCGTGCGACGTGCCTGCTTGATCACATTGTCAATTGAGGCCGCAACTCGCATTCCATTGAGATCGGTTCGCGCAAACACAATGCCGTGGTTGGTGGGCGCGGGTTTGAATGTGGCGTTCACTCGGTGGCCACCAAATAGCCCGTGGCCGGACATGCTGAATGGTTTACTGATTGTTTGTTGGGCATTCATGATGTCTGGTCTGTCAACAATGATTTTCGACGAGCGGCAAGAGAAAAGTGCTTGGTTAACCTTCTCTTAGTAGTTTCACCAATTCAGGCAACTTACGTATTGCCGCCATCTGTCGTAATGCGGCGGTTAAGGGCGAAGTTGGGAAGTGGCCACCCATTCTCACGCCTGGTTCAACGTCACTGGTGATGATCGTGCCGCCACCCAACTGTGCGCCAGCGCCGATCGTGATGTGATCCCGGATCGACACCCGGCCTGCGATGATCACGCCGTCTTCAATGGTGACAGAACCAGCGATACCTGTCATGCCCACAACCACGCACCGGCAGCCAATTCGACAGTTGTGACCGATCTGGCACAGATTGTCGATTTTGGTGTGGTCGCCAATCTTGGTGATAGAAAACTTGGCACGGTCGATGCATGTCCCGGCGCCAATCTCTACATCACTGCCAATTTGCACTGTTCCGATCTGGGGTATTTTAACGATTTTCTTGCCATCAGCAGAGGAGCGGAATCCAAACCCATCGGAACCAATGGCGACATTCGAATGAATGACACATCGCCGGCCAAGGGTACAGCCTTCTCTCATGACAACACCGCTCCACAGAACGCTGTCAGATCCGACCTTGGAGTCATCAAAGATGGTGACGTTTGGATACAACCGGGCCCCGTCCTCAATGACAACCCGTGGCCCCACATAGCAGCCGGATCCAATACTGACACGATCACCGATCTGGGCGGATGGATGGATGGTAGCTTGGGGGTGGATGCCATCGGCTTGTTCAACTGCGGGTGGGGCAAAGAGTAATAGAAGCTCGGCAATGGCAAGATCTGCGTCGGGTACGACTACTAATGCTTGGTTGGATCCCGGCTTGAGTTTGATCGACGAGCTGACAATGGCGGCAGAAGCCTTTGAACAGGCCCAGTCATGGGCATGGCGGCGATTACCCACAAATGTGATCTGTCCAGGCCGGGCCAGGGTGATTTGCTCGACACCGTCGATTTGAATCTGGCCTGATCCATTGACCTGGCCATCGACGTGATCGCTGATCTGTTGAATCGTGTATTTTGCCATTACCAACAGCCTTGCCGCACTTGCAAGCATGATCAGCGCGGCAGTTGCTTTGAGACAACCTGCTGCCATTGGCGCTGACATTTCATTTCCTCGTGGTGTTGTCCCACGCATTGTCTAACTTCTGGATGACTTGGTCGGTGATGTCCAATTCGCCTGCCGCCCACAGAACCTTGCGACCGCCAATTTGTCGTGATAGCTGTTCAAGGTTTTGGCTGCGAATCAATTCTTCAGGTTCTTTATAAAGAACCACATCGTGGCCGTTGGCCCGTGACACATCACCACAGGCTTGCCGCATTTTCCGATACAGGCTGCCGGATCGCAGTATCATCTCTCGAACAATTTGTGTTTCTCGAAATTTCAATTCAGTCTGTCCCGCGATGATTGCCCGGGCGATCTGCTCCTGCTTGTGCTGAAAGGCCTCCTCTTTAGGATCAAGCAGCTCGAGGTCTTTCTGGAGTTCCCGCAACTCGTCCTGTGCAGCAGTTGCCTTTGCCTGGGCATTTGTTCGATGGCTTTCGATATCGGCGTCAATATGTTGTTTTTCTTTGCAGTTGCGAAAAACCTTCTGCACGTCCACGACAGCGATGGATCTGCCGCCGCCGCCAATTGCTTGGCTTACTGCCGTGCTACCCCAGCCGATCAATGTTAAGGCACCAACCGTGATCAATAACCATGCTAAATGAATGTTCCTGGGCATACCGATGGTTCCTTATTGGCTTGCAAGGGAGTAACGTTTACATTTCCATTTGCGGGCGTAAGTGTACTTTGTTCTATCACGCGATGGCTCGGAAGGCAATGTCCCTCGGTCATACGCGTTCCGGATCTATTGTGTTCATCAACCCGGGAACTATTGAAAGGGCATTGACAGGTCAAAACTAAAGATCTGCTTCTCGTCCGTTGGTTCTCGGACGATGGGGATGGCGAGGTCTAATGCAAACGGCGCTCGGCCAAGAAATGGGACCTGTGACCGGATGCCGCCGCCAACAGAAACACGGTATTTACTGAAATTGAATTCTTCATTTAGTGTGCCCGTGTCGATAAACATCACGCCACGTAAGGATTTTTCATAAATCGGCACGTTGTATTCAACTCCGAATAGAAATAGAAAATCGCCACCGACCGGGTCATCGCCAATTGCGCCGGTATCGTTACGGATGCCCCGGGGGCCGATACCGCGAAACTCAAAACCACGGAAACCACGACCACCAGCGTAGAAACGTTCGAATACCGGTGCCTTGTTGGCAATATAGCCCACACGCATGTTCATACTGACCACCGTATGTCGTCCAAAGAAGTCTTCTTCCACCGTCCAGAAATGTTTGTGCTGTACCGAAACCTTTGTGAAGTTGTAATCGCCGCCTAATGCCCCTCCGCGACTAGCCGAGAATGACAGGCGACTGCCGCCTCTTGGTGGGATTGTTGTTGCATTGGCAGTGCTGCGGGTAATCGATAGTCCAAGGGAGCTTAACTGGTTTTCACCATTTTCTTCGAAAATATCAACGGAGGCATCAGGCTCAATATTCGTCATATCAATCAACTCAAACCGTGTTCGAATTGAAGCTGACCAGATATCACCAAACCGTTGGCCAAACCCGAACGTGCCGCCAACGCGTTCTTCATTATGTTTTTCTCGCTCGATATCAAAGACGAAACCTTTCATGTCGAGAAAAACATTGCTATCCAGTAGATGAGGTTCACGGAAACTTGCCGAATAACGGCTGCTTTTCTGCCCGGGTTGCAGTGATGCATGCATGAACTGCCCAGCTCCGCGAAATGCTTTGCCGCTAAGCAAATCTCCCAAACTTTCCGGGGTATCCATAATGTCAAAGTTACGCTGAACCAGATCAACAGCACCAACCACGCCCGCGTCTGAACTGACTGCCGCTCCAAAGCTGAGCGATCCGGTGTTCTTCTCGCGGACCTCGATCAGGACATCACGGTGGGTGTCATCAGGGTCACCGAGTAACGTGATACTACCGCCCTGATCGAACAGCGAGGATCCTTGCTCGAGTGATTTGCGTGTTTTGGCGAGTTGGGGGCCCTCAAAGCGTCGGCCGGGCAGAATCCCGTGTAGGAGTCGTTTGGCAATACGGTCCTGTGTCAAATGATTGCCCTTGATCGTCACCTCACCCACCCAGTAGGGCTTACCCTCGCGGATACTAATCTGCACCTCGACATGGTTGGCTGGAGATTCAAGAAATACGGGGTCAATACGTACGGTTGCGCCGATGTAACCAATCTGCCCATATAGATTCTTGATCGCCTGCTCACTGGAATTTGTGTGGTTAACTGAATACACATCGCCCTTGCGCAACGGGATGGCCTCAAGGATGGCTGTATCACTGAACAGGCTGTTATGAGTAATTTGGATCGAATCAACCAGATATCGCGGCCCCTCATGAACGGTGAAGGTCAAAATGACATTCTGCCCCTGTGGAGACACCTGAAAATCTCGTGTGGCTTCAGCTTCCAAAAAACCACGTTGGTGGTAAAAGTCACGTAACAGGTCCCGATCCGCAAGTGTCCGTTGCTTGCTGAACTCGCCACGGCGAAAGAGAAAAGTATGCGTTTTGGACTGGATCTGGGTCTGCAGTTGCTTATCGGAAAAGGCGTGGTTGCCTTCGAAATAAATAGCTCGGATGCGTTGCCGTACCCCCTCAACAACGCGGTACATCACAATCTTTGACTCGCCAAGCAACTGCTGATCAACCGTTACAGTCGTATCGAAGTAGCCCTCTTCTTCATAAGCGCGAACGATCTGGTGCCTTCCCCGTTCGATCAGAAAGTTGTGTGCGGGATCACCGGTACGCACACGTACCCGGGCGAGCAGTTGTTGGTCCGGCAGCCGTTTGTTGCCGACAACCTGGACATCACTGATGAGTGGTAACTCGACAACCTGGTAAGTCAGAATGATTGAGCCGTCATGTTGTTGTTCGACCCGTGCATCAACCTTTGCAAATCGGTTGAGATGTGTAATCCGAACGATGTCCTGTTTGACCGTGCGGACATCATAGGGGCCGCCCTTTTGGGTCCGGATCTGGTTATAAACTAGTTGTGGTTTGACCCGTTCTAGGCCAAGGACGCGGATGTCGGCAACGGGACGGTCTTTCAGGTCCAAGGCTTGGCCCCAGGCGGCCATAGGGCCGGTGGTATGCCCGGCGACCATCATCAACAACAGCGCCAGCGACCCGATGAACTGACGACTTGCATGTAAAGCCATGATCCACGCCTAGTTTGACAAGAAGTGGCAGTGTAATCACATCGTCATGTTGGGCAAATTGGTGACATCAAAAATGGGAATGACGGACGGTTATGGGCACTGTTAGGCACGACTGCCATATGGTGGATCATTTGGCCAGCCAAGGTGCTGCGAGTACGATAGGCCAAGTTCGTTTGTATCTCTCACCCACCCGTCAAAGAGGAGTAAAAGGTGAAGCAGAAGAGCCTCGATACGGCCAAGCCGGTTGAAATGTTACCTGGCGTCACACGTAAGACCCTGACCTATAACGATCAGGCCATGATGTGCCAGATTGAACTCAAGAAGGGTGCCACCATCCCATTGCACCACCACGAGCCGGTTCAGATCGGCATGTGTGTTTTGGGCCGGGTACGTTTGTTTGGCGAGAAACCGGAGGATAATTTCGAGGCTGCAGCGGGTGAGAGCTATGTGATGGATAGCAATCAGCCCCATGGAGCAGAGGCCCTGGAGGATTCGGCTCTGTTGGAAGTGTTTACACCGTCAAGGCCGGAATATGCGGACTTCTAGGTCATACCTGTCCTGATTCTGCGGTGGATACCAGGCCATGAAACAAAAGAGCATTGCAACGGCTAAAACAATTTCAGTTGACACCCTGCCGGGATTGGTACGCAGAACATTGGGCTATAATAAGCAGGCCATGCTTTGCCACTTTGAGATCAAGAAAGGTGCTGCTATCCCGTTGCACAGTCACGGGCCGGTGCAGATCGGGATGTGCCTTACCGGCAAGGTCCGGTTCTTTGGCGCCAATCCGGAAGATGAGTTCGAAGCAGCCGCCGGTGACGGGTATGTCATCACAGCCAACAAGCCACATGGGCTGTCGGCAATAGAAGATTCAACCTACGTGGAAGTATTCTGCCCCGCCCGCGATGACTATAAAGACTGAGTTGATGTACAAGGAACTTAAAGCAACCATTATTGACTTGCTGACGCGATCCAAGCCACTGAAGCCACAGACCGAACGCCAGTTGTCACGCTATATGACTGAGCACTCAGCGGAATTGCACGTCTTTCTCCGCGACGCAGCGAAAGATCTCGAAGAGCACGAGATCGAGATTCTATTTGGGCCGCAGTTTACACCTGATGCGCAGGATCAGGCGGATGTGTCGCAGACCCTTAATCATTGGCGTCCAACTTCTAAGGAGATTACGCAGCTTGTCTGCGATATCTGCAAAGAGTTGCCGTTCACGACCGTTCAGTTGCCCGGTGACGTCGCGGCCAAGTTGACGTTGCATGAAGTGATGGTCGAGCGGTTTGTCCGGTTGCTCCATTTGGAACGTGCTCCTGAACCGCATGTGTCGGCTGCAATCCGTGATGCGCTGCCGTGCGATCTGTGGCCTTTTGCCATGGCCATGTTGCGGCAGCGGGGTTTTACGCCACCGCGGCAGGAGTGGTTTACGCAATTTGTCTGTTACATGGCGTCCCGTCATTCTGTTACACGCGCGCAACTGGCTGACGCCTCGGAGTTCATTGCGGATCAGCCATCTTTGGATTCAGTTGCACTTGTGTCTGCCGTTCATGCGTTGGTTCGTGCGGCTCGGGATTCGGTGTCCTTTGCCCAGAAGGGACGCACGTATTGGTCGCCAGATGTGGCTCAGCACCATCACTATCGTGGCGAAGGACAGGTGGATGAAGATCTGGTCCAAAACCGTCGAGAAGAGGAGAAACGGTTGCAGGTCATTGCCGACGACCTGGAGGCGTTTGTGTCAGGCTGCCAGGCACGAGGTTGATGGCTAAGATGTCAAAACAGAACGAACATCGCCCAAAGAACAAAGACAAGGTCATTTCAGACTCGGGATGGGGCATCAAGCCCGATGACCAGCCGGCCAATGCTGGTGCGACGGGGGCAGAGGGTCGACAGTACCACTACGATCCTCAGGAAGAGGATGCAGTCAGAAAGATTCTGCGGCAGATGCGATTGGGGTTCAATACCCCCGATCGAATTCTAGTTGAACCGGGCAAAACAACGATTTATGACCTCAATGGTGACGGATTTGAAGTGCATGGTCTTAGTTTTAGCTCCAAGCATCTGGTGGAATTGCTTCAAAACGTAGGTGCTGGTTTTGATCCGCAGCAGCTTCGGGGTTTGCCCAAAGACTACGATGGTGTGCGTGAGTACACTGCAACACGTTCCTGGGCCTGGGGAGCTGAACGGACTGGGTGATTGTGTGGTGTCTGTATCCCTGGAAGCTTAGGGTCATCGAGGGTCAAATTCGGTAAGCCGGGAGGTCAAATACGCCGTCAGAGGTTTAAAGAGCCGTTTGAGAGGGCTTCCTTTGCATGACATAAGGCAGTGGTGGGCTTTATGACTCAGTGTTTCCTATATATTATGGTATAATACGGTAGAAACCTGATATGAGTGAAAAATCTGACATAAAGAGTCCCCCCTTTCCGGGAATCCCCACTATCACCGATGGTTCGGGTGCGGTGGTTTGGGTCGAGACGAATATTACCCAAGCCGCATGTGCCTTCCCTATCACGAGTTCTACCGCCATGGGTGGCGGATATTCATCCGCAGTTTCCAATGGTCAAAAGAACCTGTGGGGTGACGATTTGATCTTTCTGGAACTGGAAAGTGAGCACTCATCGGCTTCGACGTGCGAGGGCTTCGCACTGGCCGGTGGTCGCGTGACCAATTTCACGAGCGGTCAGGGTTTGGTGCTCATGAAAGAGGTCTTATACACGATTTCGGGTAAACGGCTTCCGATCGTCTTTCACATCGGTTCCCGTGCCTTGACCAGCCAGAGCTTGAATGTACACGCGGGGCACGACGATGTGATGAGCTGTGCTGATGCGGGTTGGGGTATTCTGTTTGGCCGCAATCCGCAGGAGGCAGCGGATCTTGCGCTGATTTGCCGCCACGCAGCCGAAGCCTGCCAGTCGCCCATTATGAACGTTCAGGACGGCTTCCTCGTCACACACACGATCGAGAATGTCCTCCTGCCTGAAAAGGAGTTCATGGAAGCGTATGTCGGACGTCCGGAAGATCGGATCATCAACCTGTTTGACGTGGATAAACCACTGATGACTGGTTCCGTCCAGGACCAGGATTCATATATGAAGGGCAAGATCGCCCAGCGGCATTACTACGTCCATATGAAACCGGCGGTCAGCAGAGCCATGCAGGCCTTCGCCGAAGCCACGGGTCGTGAGTACGACTTGACCGAATCCTACCGTATGGAAGATGCGGAATTCGCCCTGGTTGGCATGGGTTGCATGATGGAGACAGCTAAACCAACGGTTGATTACA
This sequence comes from Phycisphaerae bacterium, assembly GCA_963579995.1. Lineage (GTDB taxonomy): Bacteria > Planctomycetota > Phycisphaerae > Phycisphaerales > Phycisphaeraceae > UBA6626. The sequence goes on along the minus strand of CAUZIY010000018.1, from coordinate 7,363 downwards.
TCCGCTCGGAAATGAATGTGAATGTCGGTGCCATCAACGTGACCAGTTATCGTCCATTTCCTGGGCCCGAAATCGTTCAGGCACTGCGTAATGTCAAGGCATTCACCGTTATGGAACGGATGGATGATCCGCTGGCACCGGCAAATCCGCTGATGCGTGATATCAAGACGGTATTTGTTGATGCTGCACTTGGGTTGGAGGAATTTCGGGATGCTGGTGTGGATGCCGTTGATCCGATGCCGAAGATGTTGCAGTGCTCGGCAGGTTTGGGCAGTCGTGATATCCGACCCGGCCACTATGTGGCTTTGGTGCAGAACATGCGCCAAGCTTTGGAAGGTAATGAGTTCAAGGAATATAGCACCGTTGGCATCAAGCATGAAACAGCTCTGGAGCCACCCATTGATCCGGATGTAAGGCCCGAAGGGGCCTTTTCGATGCGAGGTCACTCGGTGGGTGGATTCGGTAGTGTGACGACCAATAAGGTGATTGCGTCGTTAATGGGTGACCTTTTCGACATACACGTCCAGGCTTATCCCAAGTATGGATCTTCCAAAAAGGGGCTGCCCACAACCTATTACCTTACCCTCGCTCATGAAAAGATCTTGACCCATTGCGAGTTGGAAGATGTCGAATTTATTCCGCTCAATGACGTCAATGCCCTGAATCTTGGTGATACGCTTCGCGGTCTGGCTGATGGCGGGACGATCTTCCTCAACACCTCCAAAACAACCGCGGAAGAGGTTTGGGCAGCAGTGCCGCTTTGGGCGCGTAAACGCATCAGGGATTCCCATGCCAGGGTGCTGTCGCTCGATACATTCCAGATTGCCGATGAAGTCGCGAGGAATCCTGATCTGCGTATTCGCATGATGGGGGTGGTGCTGGTGGGGATCTTTTTGCGTGCCACGCCATTTGCCGAGCGGTTCAATATGACATTTGAACAACTGATGGAGGGTGTGGAGAAGGTTGTTCGCAGCTACTGGGGTAGGAAAGGTGAGCAGGTTGTGCAAGACAATCTGACGTGTATCCGCCGTGGATACGAGGACGTATTCGAGGTCTCGACAGAGGTGATTCAGGACAAATCTCTGGACAGCGGGATCCCCGCCTCATTACCTGTAATTCCTTGATTATCCAATAGCCGCTATTGCTCGAAGCGATCTGCGGCTCAAAGATCGATCGGAGAAGACGATTATGGCCATTACGCCCGCAAAACTACCAACTAACGCAGACGAAGTTGTTGATGTCAAGAACTTCAAAGAGCGTGTGGTGCCGTTGTATGAACATGGTGTTGGTGACATCGAACTCGAGGCCGATCTCGATATGGCCCGATCGGTGATCCCCGCTGGATCGGCTGCACCACGCGATTTTTCGTTTATTGCCCCTGAGATCCCGCAGTTTATCGCAGAAAACTGCGTGGGATGCATGGATTGTGTCACGGAATGTCCCGATACGGCGATCCTTGCCAAAGTTTCACCTCAGGGTGAGTTTGATCAGAAGTTTGAAGGAATGGAGCAGACCGATCGAAGCAACCTGGAGACGGAGTGGGCCAAGACGCGGAAGTATTGGACCGCCAACGAAAAAAGAAAAAAGGAACCAGGTTACTTCGGAATTTTCATTGATCCGACCAAATGCAAGGGTTGCGCTGAATGTGTTCAGGTCTGCGACGATCAAGCTTTGAAGATGATCAAGAAGACCGATACGAACATGCCTCTGATTAAAAAGAAGTTTGATCACTTCAATGAAATGGGGCCGACCCCGGAACAGTTTATCAACGAGAAAATTCTGGCGGATATGATGCTCCGCGAGAATACGTTGCAATACGTGGGCGGTGCCGGCAGTTGTGCCGGTTGCGGTGAAGCTACGGCCTTGCGTATGTTTATTGCTGCCACATCATTTGTATATGGACCGGATAATTTCGGGCTCATTGCATCCACCGGATGTAATACGGTCTATACATCTACGTATCCATACAATCCGTACATGTTGCCCTGGTCAAACTCCCTGTTTGAAAATGGGCCGACTTATGCGATGGGTGTTCGAGCCAAGTGGGATCAGCAGGGCTGGCAAGACAAGAAGCTGTGGGTGATTGGTGGTGATGGGGCGATGCTCGATATCGGCTTTCAGTCCCTGTCCCGTATGCTGATGACCGGCATGAATATTAAGGTGATTGTGCTCGACACGCAGGTCTACTCAAACACCGGTGGCCAAGCTTCGACGTCCACCTTCATGGGGCAGGACACCAAGATGAGTGTTCACGGCACGAAAGTCGCCGGTAAGACCGAGCGGCGCAAGGAACTGGCTCAGATTGTGATGGCTCATCCGGATGTTTTTGTGGCGCAGACGACAGCTGCACATTGGAACCATTTTTACAAGGCCATTCTGCGTGCCAATGAGTTTGATGGCCCTGCGGTTATCAACGTGTTTACAACCTGCCAGCCGGAGCACGGTGTTGCTGATCACCTGGCTGGTGAACGTGCACGTATCTCCGTAGACTCACGCGCGTTTCCACTTCTCATTTACGATCCGGAAAAGGGTGAGCGAATCAAAGATCGGCTGGATCTCAAGGGCAATCCATTGCCCGAAAAAGATTGGTACGTTAATCCCAAGACCCAAGAAAAGGTTGATTTCGTCAGTTTTGCACGCGGCGAGGGTCGCTTTTCAAAGCATTTTGACAAGGAAGGCGCCCCGTCTTCTGGACTGCTTGCTGGCAATGAGGATCGCCGACAGAATTGGCGTATGCTTCAGGAAATGGCGGGTATCGAGCCCGAAGCACCGGCAGAAGAGGAATCAGCGTGAATTGTCTGCTGGGTCATCTTGCCCATGCCTCATGAGGTGAAGCCGAACCGGCGGGACCAATCGCCTACGTGTTCAACAGGCGCGTGGTCTTGATGGGCGCATTGTCTGCCATCAACAATGCGGAAACCTTTTTAAGGCAGGATTGGAGGAGTTGGGACGCGAACTGTTTTGGGGTGCAGGCCGCTATTTACTGCTGCGTTGAGACTGGTTGATCCAGCTTCCATTGACCAACTCTTTGGTCTGTAGATGTGAATCATCGTTCGGGTCAGTGAGGGATAATTTTTTAGGTTAGTCCAGCTCGAAATGCGTACAGGTGAGTGTCAAGTAATTCGAATTGTAAACGAAGCCGCTTGCCTTTGAGGACTTGCAACGTCTTGTCGTCCCGGAATCGTAGCGGCATATAGCAAGCAGGAAACCTGCTGGTATTGGTCGTGATAGGGTGACAGTCGTCAATCCCGAACCCCGCCAGAGGCTTGTTGTTTTCATCACGAACCTCCACACGCAGCCTTTCATTCGAAGTGTGCATCGGGTGGCTCGTGATATCACGTCGCGGGTCGACGTTGACTTCGAGGTTGCCGCCAGGCCAGGTCATTGGTGGTGTAAGAATCCAGCCGGCATTGTTAGTGCCGTAGATTGAGCAGAAGCCATCTATTCTCAGGGTTGCCAGGCCAATTGCGCCATAGTTGTGGGGGTATTGCACCTTGTGGGCACCGGATCGTCCACTGTAATAAATCCACAACTGGTCATGATGTGTGATTGGATTATTCGTGGTTAGATTGATCCAGTCACTGTCGAATGTGCCCGGTGGTCCCCAGGGAATCAATGCATTTCGATTCCGTGATCGTCGCCATGTGGTGCCGTCATCATCACTCCAAATTAGTTCGGGGCTCAGTTTGTCAGGCGACATATGCATCCGCTCGATCGAACCCAGCATGATGTCGCCGTAAGCAAAGGCGGTCGCAGAATAGATTTCCATATGTGGTGAATCTTCTGGGTCGGCCATCAAGACCAACTCGGGCTTGGTCCAGTGAATTAAATCGGTGCTCTCAATTCGCGAAACAACCCGCCCCTGTGGATAGATGTGCCCCATGTCCGGTACGCGGCCGAATAACACGTAACGCCCCTTATGTTTTACGGATATGGCGTTAAAACGGTCACCCCATCGCGGCAACACCTTGTCGATCTTTTCCCACTGAATACCATCTTTGGAACGCGCCGCCCACATGCCAAAACGCCTTGGCTCGCCGGTTCCCTTGCGGTGTGGGTCGCCGTCCCAAAAAAGTGCCTTGAGCGGCCAATCACTGTCTTCAGGATCACTGATGACGGAAATGTCGTCAATAATGGAACCATCATCGTATTCTTCTGCCTTGATGACGACATTATTCTGGGTTGTACCACACACTTCTTGCAGTCCGAGCATGGGTTTGTGCCAGACCACCCCGTCGTCACTTTCGGCGTAGCAAACAACAGGTCGCATGTGATGCCGTCTTGTCCATGCGACATACCACATTTGGAATTTGTCTTGGCGTTTAAGGATTGTGCCAAAAGCAACCGGCGCATGGTATTCCCACGGATATTCAGCTTTGAGGATGGGTTCAGGGTATTTTTGTGCCTCATGCCATATCCGCTGGATGCGGCAGCTTTCGGCAATCCAGCGATCATCCAAGAATAGTTGAGTCTGTGAAAGATCCGGTTTCATTAATACTGTGTCACAAAGGCATTTTGGTGTGGTTGCACTGCGTGGGAATCAATGGGGTCCTTTTGGTGCCTGTGCGGATGGCATTTCAAAGAGCGGCGTGATGGCAGGCCCAAGGGCCCAGCCACGTGCATCTGGACACGTCTTTGTCTCGCCATCAAGAATCGGCATGGCAATCAGAAGACCATTACGAACTACTCCCTGTTGACCACTGCACACCCACATCCAGGATCAGTTTGGTTAGTCAGTTCAGCTTAAGTGGATCTCCAATTCTTGACGAACACCACGCATATCCATCTCGAATTCAATATTTTGAATTGGAGGTCTTGAATATAACCAGCATGCACCCAAGCGGGCCACTGCAGGAAGGCCGGGGATGACACATTGCATTAATGCTTGGTGATACCCATGTACCGTATAGATGTTGACGGTTGTCAGTAACTCGTTGTCTCCCAAATGCACCAGGCGTTCGTTCATGATTTCAACAACACAACCTGCTTTGTCAAGCAGTGCCTCTTCACTCGTTTCGCCGCATCGAAGAATATGGTCGGTGTCGAGACTACCCCGAAGTTCGCCACTGCCTGCAATCACAAAGGTGGGACGTTGCAACGTGCTTGGTTCGGTATACGAAAATCCATAAATAACGGATTCATCTGGCGGTGACTCAACAGGAGCCACATTCGTGCGTGCGATCGGATTATCGCCGTCGACGAGTAGACCCCATTCTTCAAGCAGTAGTCGATACTCATGGTTGAAATTGATGAAGCCGTTCATCGGAAACGGTTCGGGGCAGCGTAACTCGACGCCACACAGAGCATGCCGACTCCGGCCGTTTGTTTCTAAATGCTGTCGTATTGAATGAAGCCCCGCATGCCACGGTATCGGGGTATCCAGCGTGGCATGCACGATTTCCCAGCCTGGCTGAGAAACAACGCCGCAACAATAAGGCTCAATTCCCGGCAGGAAACGATAACCCCCGGCAACATTTGTCCTTAAACTGTTATCCACTGAATACTCCCAAACTGATTTCGTGATGACCAGTTAATCGGCATCGCAAAGATGGCAATCCTGATTGGGGCAAGGGGCGTAGATTGGCCTGGTTTTAACGGGCATGTTCAATCAATACGATATCAAACATTCTGGCGTGGAAGTAACATGCCTTATGAGTTTTGGGTGTTACCTGTTGGTTCATGTATGGCCACTGTTGTAAACTGGTATTTCAGATACGACTTTAGTGGCATCATCCCATATGTGGTGCGTTGGCAGGTGAATTTCGGGGATGATGACTGGTGGCTAAAAAGGTAATGCATTATGACTTGTTTGCATGTAAATGACCAAAACTCTACTCGTGGTGTCATGACGCGGCGCGAATGCTTACGCCGCGTATCTGCTGGCGGCATGGCCCTCACACTGCCGGGAGTCCTGACGTCCTTGGCAGATGCATCGGTCGGGCCAAAGTCAATTGCCGCGATTTTAACCGTTTACCGCCCGGGACTGCATGCAGATGTTCTGGTGGGAAAGATCCTTGAGGGGTGGGAACAGGATGGCGGGGCTGGCCCGAATCTGAAAGTTTCTTCCATGTACCTGGATCAGTCCAAGCCCGATGATCTGGGCATTGTATTGGCTAAAAAGTACAACATTCCCATCTTTACGACGATTGAAGACGCATTGACATTGGGAACACGGCAACTTGCGGTGGATGGGGTATTGAGTGTTGGTGAGCATGGCGACTATCCATGGAATGAAAAGGGACAGCACCTGTACCCACGACGCCGTTTTTTTGAGCATATTCTCGCAGCATTCAAAAAGACAGGGGCGGTTGTACCGGTATTCAATGACAAGCACTTCGGACCGGTCTGGTCTGATGCGCAATGGATGTACAACGCGGCCCGGGCGTTGAATGTGCCGTTGATGGCCGGATCGTCGATTCCAGTCAGTTTCCGACGGATGTCCCCGACTATTGCCATGAACTCCAAGATCCAGGAGATCGCCGCGGTGGGTTATCATGAATTGGATACCTATGGTTTTCATACCCTCGAATTATTGCAAACCTTTGCCGAAAGACGAGCCGGTGCAGAGACGGGTGTACGATGGGTTCAATGTCTCCAAGGCGAACGGATGGCACAAGCGATCGCCAATGGACGTGTTTCTGAATCACTCTTGGATGCGGCGGTTGCCACGTTGCCCAAGCATCGTGATGCTGAAGGCAAACGTTGGCAGACATTGGCCGACGATAATGTGGCACTGTTTCTGTTTGAATACAACGATGGCCTACGCGGCTCGGTTTTGATGCTTGGTCGGCATGTTCGTCGCGGTTTTGCTGTGGCGGTGCAGCCAACGGGTCACCAAAACCCAATGGTTACTCAAATAGAGGAGCGGCGGGCGCCTTATCCCCATTTTGCCTACTTGATGAAGGCCATCGAGCGCATGTTCCATACGGGTCAACCAACCTATCCGGCTGAACGGACATTGCTCGTCACCGGGATTCTGGACCGGATCTTAACCTCACGCCTTGAAGGTTACCGGCGAGTCGAGACGCCGGAACTTACAATCAAGTACCGGCCCGTGGACTATCCTTACGCGCCAAATCCACCTTTAAACGAGTTGGGTTAGGATCCTCGGGTGCTTGGGGTGTGGTCTGTGTTTGTAGATGTTGCAGTTCTGGTGGAATAATGCCAAACGGTGAAATTTATTGGACTTTTAGTGGTCTTTATTCGTGTTAAACATGGGTTTAGGGGCCAAAACTAGAAGCTGCGGGGTTTTCTGTTGACGGTGTAAGGGGGGGGTCTATACTTCCCCGGCGTTTGGCGGCGGAGCGATCGTATCTATCGTCACAACCGACACAAATGGGTGGATTAGGGTGCAGGATTTGGT
>CAUZIY010000017.1:0-32806 GCA_963579995.1 Phycisphaerae bacterium | reverse complement strand
TGAAGACCCGGGTATGCAGCTCGGAGCAACACACCGTGTATTTGGCGGAATGCCAGACTTTGATTTTTCAACATTTCGCAAGGCGGCTGACGGTTTACTGAAGATCGAGACTTTTCCTGGTGATAATTTAGAGGCGCTCGCGGCCGCTCTGGCCACGACAGGTCCGCACGCAATGGGGTTTTACGTCCCGTCGGAATCTCAAGCACGGCTTTACTTGGTGACCACCACGGAATCAGATCCACTGTCTAGCACGCATGGAGATCGGAGCTTGACTTGGCGGCAGCTGGATGTGTCAATTGTCCAGCATCTAGTTGTGGAAAGGATCTGCAAGCCCGCATTTCCTTCAGACAATGGATCGCAAATCACTTGGAAGTTTCCTCATACGCTGGCTGAAGTCCATGGGCAGGCCCAAGCTCCGGATCAGCAGCTTGGGGTGGTTCTTCAGCCTGTATCCATTGAAGAGGTTCAAGCGGTAAGCCAGGCGGGTGAGCTCATGCCGCAAAAGAGTACATTTTTTTATCCAAAACTGGCTTCTGGTTTGTTAGTTTACCCATTGGAGAAATTGGCATCGTGTGGGGTCTAATAAGGGTGGATTTGAGGTTTAAATCGACCCTATTTAGGTAACCGGTGGTCATGCGAGTTATATCTATCCCATGGGGGCCGCGATATTCTTTTGGTCTGGTCGAGGGTTGGGAAATATTACTCATAAAGTCAGTAAGATACGCTGATATATGGACTTGAACGCAGATCACAAGCGGATCAACATGCCAGATGAGCAGCTTGTGCGTTCGTATCGTCGTGGTGACCAGCAGGCCTTCTCGCAGCTTGTGGGGCGATATCAGCAGGAGCTTTACCGCTTTCTGGTCCGATTTGTTCGGGATCGAGCGGCTGCAGAGGATGTTTTTCAGGACACTTTTCTGCAGGTACACGTTTCAATCGATACATTCCAAACATCCAGGCGATTTAAACCTTGGCTTTTTACAATTGCGGCGAACAAAGCTAGGGACTATCTGCGTAGAAGTAAACGTCGCGCTGCGACACAGCTTTCTTCGCCGGTTCAGCCAGGATCAGACGAGGACCGGCAGTTTCTGGATTTGCTAGAGGCCAATCTGCCTCTGCCGGATGACGAAACGGTACAGCAAGAAACGGCAGATTTAGTGCGGGCAGTTGTTGATGGCTTGCCCGAGCATCTGCGGGAGATTCTCCTGTTGGCGTATTTTCATCAGTTTTCCTATAAACAGGTCGCCGAGGTCTTGCACATTCCACTTGGAACCGTCAAAAGCCGCCTGCATGCGGCAGTGGGTACTTTCGCCCAGCGTTGGAAACAGAAGTTGGAGCAATCAAATTGAGGCTGGGCATGTCTAATCCGCCAATCAAAAGGAAGGCATGAGCTTGGTCATGAAGGATCCGTCTGACCCAGTAGGACTTAATCCCGAAGACGCCAATGCCGTCGATGCTCTTCTCTCCGGCCATCAAAATATAGAATCTGATCCCTCTCGGGCCGCCCAGTCACCGCGCATTCTTAAGGCCAAGCAAGTTCTGGGTCTTCTTGATGCGTATGATGTCGAGCCGCCTTCACCAGATCTTTTCCGCAGCACATTGGCTCGGGTGGGCGAGGCCAAGCAGCGTCGGCAATTTGCACAACAGATTCAGACACTTTCAGCACCCGCATCAAGTTTTGGTTGGCGTGAGGCGATGGCCGTAGCGGCGTCGTTGCTGGTCATGGCAACGTTGATGATTCCGATATTACATGCCAACCAGGCTGATGCGCAACGTGTTGCATGCGCAGCCAACTTACAAGCAGCAGGTGTGGGGTTGCGGTCTTATGCAGCGGATTTTGGCACCCTGCCTCGCGGGAAGGTGCGCCCGGGCTCAACTTGGTATGAAGTAGGCCAGTCACCAGATGAAGATGGTTTTGTCCGGTCGAACTCCCAGCACTTGTACCTGTTAATCCGTAACCGTTACTTGTCGCCAGCGACACTTTCATGTGCGGCAAATGCACACACGCCGCGGCATGTTGATCCGAATGCGACTGATTGGACGAGCCACGCTGCAGTGCCCTTCAGCTACCAGAACCAGTTTGCAATTCAGATCCCAAAATTTGGCCAACTTCCCAATATTATGGCATTGCTGGCGGATAAGAATCCCTTGTTTGTAATCCAAAAGGGACAGCCATTTCGGCTACGTGTAAACATCGGCATTGAGAGCCCCAGTGCGGTTCACGGATCGGGGCAGAACATCCTCTCGGTAGATGGAGCGGTGCGCTGGTCGATCCGGCCGGAGACCGTAGAGGGCGACAACATATGGACGATTAAGGGTGTGAGGATTTTTGCCGGCGATGAAGCACCTACGCAGATTGGCGACTCGCATCTGATCCCCTAACACACCGGTGGTAAAACGGGTGTAGTGGCTAGCGGGGTTGATGGCTGCAGTTTCAATATATTCACGACTGTTAATTGCTCCCTGTACAGGTTTGTTACATGTCGCAACTTCGGTAAGCTCTGGTGATGCAACCCGATATCGGATCTGCCCAGGCAAGGCCTAATCAACGGGATCTTTGGCTAATCATTGTCGGGGTTTTTGTCGGCTTACTTCTTGGTCCCCATGTTTTGGGCCGTGGGGCACCGGACCTCTATGACCTGTTGTTCTTGACCGGTGATATTGGGCTGTCAGATGTCGAGCAATCCAGTTCTTCAGAGCTGCCTCCGGAAATATTCCTGCATGACGAAGATGTGTCCGATGGGGCGATCAGGCAGGCGGTGGTTAACGCTTTAACCAGGCAACAGAACAATCGGCAGGAGAAAACAGATGGTCATTTGGCTCGTCTCCAGGGTTGCCTAAGTGCATTGATTATCACGGTCGTGGTCATCATGATGGCTGAGACGCTCACCTCTCATTTTCAGATACTGAATTTGTTTAGGATTGTCCGTTATGTTTTGCTTGCGGTTTGGATTGCCGTCACACTCGGTCAGCCGCAATTGCTTTCCCATTTTTCGATAGCCTTTGTGCTATCGTTGATGCTCGTCTGCTTGATTGCCGGGTGCTTGCCGATACCGCGTAGACAATGAACCGGCAATGGAGGCAATTGATGACCATCGAGCCCAAACCATCATTGCCAATGCATTTGATTACCTCGCCTGCTGTGACGAAGTTTTTGATGTGATCGTTTGCGATCTGTCTGATCCGGTACCCATATGGACCCGCATCCAAGCTGTTCTTCAGGGAAGCCTTTGAACTGATGGAAAGTGTGCTCAGTCCGGATGGCACCTTTGTGGTGCAGGCAGGTTCAGTTTCGCCAGATGAAATTTTACTGCATATCTAGATTGTGAATGCAGTCAGCATGGTGTTTAATCACACGGTGATCTATTCATCATTTGTTCCGAGTTTTCTTTCACCTTGGGGTTTGGTGATGGCTTCTGACCAACCCATCAATACCTGCTGGGATCCATTTGATATTGACCAACTGCTCCAAGCTCATATTCACGGCGGTCCAAAGTCATTACGCATGCTCGACGGCATTGCGTTGCTCGGCATGTTCAGTCAGCCTCGTCATGTGCGTGATGCTATCCATCGTGTATTGGAATGCTCTTCCATCGAGGGTGAAAACACAGGAGTGTTGGCCTAGATAACCTTGAAGGTCAGGTAATGTTCACCGCTAGTCCAACAGATCAGACCAAACAGCAGATAGGGGGGGTGCTGGCTATTGCCGTACGTAGCGATCATCGCGGGCCAATGATTGAAGTAAACCAGGCGGAAGCTTATGCAAATGGCTGCCTGGCGGGTGACTACGGTTCAAGTGTCGAACGTGGCATCACCCTTTTGGCATCATGGCAGTGGAAGGAGGTGATTCAACAACTCGGTGTTGATCTTCCCTGGCATACCCGACGCGCCAATCTTTTGATTGAGGCTAATACGCTTGAGCATTTAATTGGCAAGACCATTCGCATTGGCCATCTTCGTGTCGATGTCAAAGCGGAAACAAAACCTTGTCGGGGAATTGACCAATGGCAACCGGGCCTCCGCGCCGCCCTGGCCACCGGGTGCCGGGGTGGTGTCTACGGCCAAATTATCGATTCCGGTACCGTTCAAGTGGATGATAAGGTCTGCTTTGAGCAGGTGTAATATCATTGATTGTGAGTGGGGAAGTTTGCTCTTATCATCTCAACCCAAGTGCATGTCTAGCCGTGAATCGGCCAATACCGGGTCCATCAAGTCGCAAAGGGTGTGGTAGAGCAGTAAATGTGCTTCTTGGATACGCTGTGTATTGTCCGACGGCACCATCAACTCAACTGTGGCCAGTCCCGCGCAGTCGCCGCCACCCTTGCCCAGCATCGCGATCGTTCCCAGTCCATGAGCCGGCGCTTTTTCCAATGCCAGCTTCACATTCTGACTGCGGCCACTGGTTGAAATTGCCAGCAGCACGTCACCCTCACCGCCAAGCGCTTCAACCTGTCGAGCAAAGATCTCTTGGTGCGGAAAATCATTCAACAGTGCGGTCATCAGGCTATGGTTTGCCGTTAGGTCAACGGCCGCGAAGCCCGGTCTATCCAGTACATACCGTCCGACAATCTCAGCCGTCAGGTGGGCACAATCTGCTGCGCTTCCTCCATTGCCGCAACACAAAACCTTTCGTCCATTGACTAGGGCTGTGAGGAGCAAAGTGGCTGCTTGTTCAAGCGGTTCGGTGAGTTGATCGAGTTCACTAAGCACCGCGCGTGACTTGTCGATATTGGCACGAAGCAGTGATTGAGCATTCTGTAGATTCATGCTGTGTGGATCCCGTTAACATGTTTGGCAAATCGTCGCCGCATTATCCGTCGCATTGTATTGGCACCGAGTGGCGGGAATGCCGTCACGATGGCTAGCCCAAGCCGCGAGGGCCAGTGGGGCCACACTTCCGGTCTTGGGCGTCGAAGGCAGCGGACAATAGATCGAGCAACAACTGCAGCGTCCTGAACCATGGCCGACGGTGTGTTGAATGATTGATGAGCATGTCCTGAACGTACGGCAGTGACATCGGAGAATTCGGTTCGGGTTCCAATGGGATGGATACTGCTGACATGGATCCCTTCATCGGCCAGTTCGGCGCGAAGGGCACCAGCAATGGAATCCTGTGCAGCCTTTGTGGCGCAGTATGCTCCATACATGGGCATTCCGATCTCACTGGCTGCGCTTGAACAGATCAGGATATGTCCATGTCCTTGTTTTTTCATCAAGGGTGCGGCTGAGCGAATTACACGCAGTGTGCCGAAATAGTTGGTTTCAAAGATCGATCGCATTTGGGTGTCGCTTGTATCGATGATGGGTTTGCACAGACCCACGCCAGCATTGGCAAAGACCGCGTCCAATCGACCCCATTGAGTTCTAGACCGTTCGATAAAATTTTGGACATCATCATCACGATCCACATCACAAGGCATGGCAACGGCATTACGCCCTGCCTGGATGATCTGGGCGGCAACGTCTTCAAGTCGGTCCATTCGTCGCGCGCCAATCGCAACATTCATGCCGGCCCGTGCGCAGGCAACTGCAGTGGCCGCACCAATGCCACTACTTGCGCCAGTGATTGCAATTACTTTTCCGGCCAGATCAATACCCATCACCATGGGAGTGTAACCCATGGCGGTAATTCATGCGGCTGTCCACGATGTTGATTGTGGCTATACTCGCTTCTGACATGGATAGGCAGCAACTGATTCAGAGAATCTCGAGCACCGCCTTGCTTCGCGGCGATTTTACATTGCGTAGTGGCCGCAAGAGTAGCTACTACCTGGACAAATATTTATTTGAAACCCAGCCGGATATCCTGGCAGCTCTCGGTGTGCTTTTTTCTCAGTATGCTGACGATTCGGTAACCCGCCTTGCTGGTGCCGAATTGGGCGGTATTCCCCTTGTTGCCGCTGCAGCGATGGCCGCTAATCTGCCAATGGTTCTCATTCGTAATCAAAAGAAAGATTACGGTACAGAAAAACGATTGGAGGGTATGTTAAACGCGGGTGATCAAGTCATGATCGTCGAAGACATCGCAACATCAGGTGGCCAGGTTCTCGAGGCAGCTGCAGTGATCTGTGAGGCTGGCGCGACCGTGAACAAGATTGTGGCGGTGATAGATCGTCAAGAAGGGGCCCGTGAGAAAATCACGTCAGCTGGATATGTCTTCGAAAGTCTTTTCACGAAGACAGATCTGGGGATCGGGGACTAGGCGACCCGAAACCCCCTGCTCGCAGCTGTCAATTCGTGCGGGCAGGGCTGATAGGGGTAAGCCCGCTAGAACTATCTTTGGATTGTAGCTAGGGTAAAGAGCGCTTTCTTCCACAGACCCTTCCTCCTTCTCCCGGTATTGTTCTCCCATCCAATGGGACGGTAGAGGGGTGGCATTAGGCTTTGGTGAACGGGGGTTTAATTTTAGGTCTAGTTTTACAGGACGTTTTTGAAGAATTCCAGGGCATTGGCATGCATGATGCCAGTGATCACTTCATTATCGTAACCATGATCTGTTAAAACGCCTGGGAGAAGTTGCAGGTCTGCGATTGTATCGACATCTATTGGGGTGAGTTCGGCGCCGAAACCACCATCCATGTCGGTGCCAATCGCGATGTTATCAAATGATCCACCTGCCAGATCTGCGATATGTTCGATGTGCGGCACCAGATCCTCCATTTTTTTCTTCGGGATATAGGTCGACGGTCGGCTTTCCCACGTTATTTCCGGATCAATAAACCATTGGCAGAAGACCAGCCCAATGACGCCATTGCGGCGAATAATCTCCTTGATCATGTCATCTGTCAGATGCCGCTGCCCATTGACAATTGATCGGCAGGTGCAGTGTGAGGCGAATACCGCTCCATCCCAGATTTCAAGTGACTCCCAGACAGCTTGGTCGGCCATATGGGTGATATCCAGGATCATTCCGGCTTGCTGCATCGCTTGATACAGGGCCTTGGCGGGCGGCTTTAGACCACCTTCGGTGCCAGTCCCGTGGATATAGGTGTTATCACCAAAATGCGCTGGCCCGACGGCCCGTAGCCCCGCATTCCACCAAAAGGCAACGTCATCAGGATCAAGAATTGGGTCAGCACTTTCCATTGACAGAATGTGATAGATAGGCGTCTTGGGTGTTGGGTTCTGCCAGGCGAGAACGGCTTCATCAATGTCATCAACGGATTTGACCGGCTTGATTTCTCCACGCCGTGCCATCAATTGGTAATAGGCAAGATGCCCGCGCCCCATTGCCGCGGCCTGTTCTTGGGTTCGCATCCCATCTCGCATCCAGTTTCGGCGTGCGTCAACACGCGACATGATGGTACTGAGCATAAGTCCAACATGTCCGCGCCTCATCTCCGGAAAGGTTACTGTGCAATGACCAACGTTGTAATCAGGAGCTACCTGCGGAGGTTCACTCTGCTCCTGGCTACGAACCGTTTTTACCGGCAGGGTCAAATTACGATTCCAGAAGATCGCGTCCCAGGCCAGGTCCAGGTGCATGTCGAAAATTAAGTGCTCAATCATGGGGGCTTTCAAGTGATCAAGTTGCGCAGGGAGTCAATTCTAATGGACCCGGCATTAAGTCCGACGCCAGATCCCTTGGATAATGCCGAGCACTCTTAACCTTGGGTTGCCGGGTGGATTGCATGATGATCAGGACATTCATCGGATCAGCCCAGGTACCTTACGAGCTGGGTCAGTACCGAGGCAAATGACTGGTGCCAATTGAACAAAAAAAGAGCGATCCAGTGTGTGGCTGGATCGCTCGGAGAGATCGTTCCAACCTTTTTCGGTGAAACCAAGGTCAAGCTGCAGCCTGACCCAAGTGCCGGGTTAAGAACGAGTTATATACGCAGCGCAACTGAGATTATCAAATCGATCCTATCAAGACCTCAAATCACATCGCGCATGGTGTGCAATCAAAATGTCAATGATTGTTCCCTAGCTGCGTACGCTAGTAGCCCATGGAAATCCCGATGGTCGCAATAACCTCGTCCTCGTCACCGCCGTTAGCTGCTTCTGTGTTGTCGCCCAGCATCAGGAAGTGCACGCCAGCAGACAAAGTCCAACTGCCGTAGCTGTCTGGTACTGATAGCGGCATGCTACCGACGATTCCAATGTCCAGGAATCCGAAGTCATCATCGTCCGTTGCAGTTTCGTAGTAATCGTTGATTCCCAAACCCAATGTGATAGGCATAGAAAGGGCAACGTTTTGCAGATTACCATTTGCAAAGGGGGCCAATGATGGCTCGATACCCAGTTCGAGGTACGTGCCTTCTTCAGCACCAAATGCTGAATTCGAGGTTTCCATTGCAAGGGTCAATGATGGGGAAAGTGCAAGACCATCGCTGTCATCGATACTTAGACCGATGGCAACTTCGGTAACGGTTGCAAACGCGTCATTGGGGCTTGTGTACCACGTTAAAGTCAGGCTTCCGTCAAGGTCGTCTGACAGGCTTGTGCCTGCACTAATGTAAAGGTCTGATTCGTACCACGACTCGGGGTCGACGGCGCCACCTGCGGTTCCGGATGGTCCATCATGGAAACTGTTCCAGATGCCAACGGACAGGGACAGGTTGTCGGAGAGGCTAAAGCCGACTTCAATGGCAGGCTGAATGATTGAACCCTGATCTTCCTGGACGATGCCACGGAAGAAATAGGCTGTGGTCACGTCAACACTGGTGTTCACTGAGACGCTTCCCTGGTTTGGCCCATCTCCAGCCAACGCTGCCGATGGCGCGATCACGAGTGCTGCCGCTAACGTGCAGCTAATTGCCAAACATCGATTCATGTAACTAAACAGTAACATACAAAACTCCTTCAGTACAAGGGTGGCTTACACAAGCCCAAAAAATGGGCACAAGAACATCTGCTAATACAACATGCAATCATCATGCCAACATTCAATTATTTCGCTGACGGGTCTATTTTCTGTATATAACGTGGGATAAAGCCTGATTTGGTGGGTACGACACCTTCCATCAAGACCGTGCCTGCTTGTAACTTAGGCATATAGGTTAACAAACCGACAATATATGCCTAAAATGTCATCATCCCTGCAGGGGTGGTCAGTTAATTAGTCAGACGATCCGATATTTTATATTGATGTTAACTGTGTTATATATTGATGTTGAAAGATAAACCATGACAATATGGCAGCTACCATGCCAGGGTCCTGGGTTGGTTTGACAAGAGTTTGGTAGTCCAAGAGCTGGCACTGCAATGGGGTTCACTTTTTGGGTACCGAACCAGGAAGTGATCTGGGATTAACCGGGTCAGGTTTTTGGTTAACGGCCAAGGTCATCAGATTGATTAGTTACCGGGGATCCTGGATAGGCAATATGAACAACGATCAATACGCGTGGTAGAGGGTTTTCGGTGAACAGCGTTCGGCGCTTGAGGCGTTGTGATTTTTGAGGGGAGTGCGCCATATTCATAAGTTCCTTTAAAATACACTCTTAGAAGTCACGCGGGCTTGGTGGGCATGCATTCAAGTGAGTAAGCCTTGATTGATTGGGAAAAT
This sequence comes from Phycisphaerae bacterium, assembly GCA_963579995.1. Taxonomy (GTDB): domain Bacteria; phylum Planctomycetota; class Phycisphaerae; order Phycisphaerales; family Phycisphaeraceae; genus UBA6626. Next base: position 23,298 of record CAUZIY010000017.1, on the reverse strand, counting down.
GCAAAATTAATGGCAAAACCCTCTGAATGGGGTTCACCTTTCTTCATCGCCACGTTATTATTTAATTAGCAATTCAACCTGCTTACATTCGTCTGCGGGGGAAATTTGGTTTAAGGAGGCAGCGTAATGAAGAAGTTCTTTTGTATTTTAAGCTTGGTGGTCGGGGCGATCGCTATGCCGGTTTCTGTGCAAGCTGCGGATCTGTACATCGGTGATGACCAGAATTCAAGCGACGCATTTGCGAATGTAACTGCGGGCAGTTGGGAACGGTCAACGAGCAGCGATAATTGCTGTAACCCAATTAACTTGGTCAATGGCAACGGGTTCGATGCTGAAACGGGTACCCATAATAATGTGGCATGGACGGACACGAGCAACGGCGGCGCTCACTGGTTGACGGATAAGAATAAGTGGAACGAGGCGCCAGCGGATTATCTTGGTATTCCCAATTCTGATCTGACCTTTGTCGCCCTTGAGTTCAACCAGACCGAACAGGTTGGTGACATTCATGTTTGGAACTACAACGACGGCTGCTGCCTGTCACGTGGTGCACAGCAAGTGCGGGTGCAGTATTCGGCCGTGGAGGCACCAAGCGAAGGTGGCGATTGGTCCGATCTTGGTATTTTCGATATGGCTCTAGGGTCTGGTCGGGACGAATATGCTGGCGAACTATTAGGTACCGGTGCTTTTACAGCGCGTCACGTCGTGGTGTCGATTCTAGCCGTCGAGTCCAGTAACCCGACACTTTCTGAAATTCGGTTCATTCCAATTCCTGAGCCGGCCACGATGGGCTTGATGGCGATGGGTGGCTTGTTGATGCTGAGGCGACGACGCTAAGGTGGGCTAATACATACAAGCACAAGCGGTTTGCCATCTGAGAAGATTTAAGGGTTGGTGGTCTGCACGGAGGAAACAAAATAATCCAGGGCCAGACCGACGGTCTCGCCTTGGTTTTTTTTTGGAAGTGCAAATACTGGGTAAGGGTCCGCATTTTGGACTAGTGACATCCGCCTTGGATCACCGGCAAGTTGCACTAGACCCTGTAAGTCCGTTTCGTTAAGCACATTCAGTAATTTGATGGGTTTTGCAATTGGTCAGATTTTTCCCCGGTACTTCAGTGGAAGATAAAATAGTAGTCATCCGGTATCCCAAGCCCCCCAATTCCCGATTCAGATTTTGCCTTTTGCCAAAGCATTTAACCGTAACAAGAAATAATTAAAAAGAAGAGATCTACACCATGAGGGATACCCCAATAGGCACGCGCATGAAAAATCGTGATATATCCACGCTACTTGTTTTGTGTATTGCGGGGGCAATGGTAATCCCGGCGGTCACTTCGATGGCCGACATTACGGTTGTGAGTGTCACTGAAATCCCGACGTTAGGCGGTAACTCGAGCGGGGCCTGGGGTGTCAATAACCTGGGGCAAGTGACCGGCGAAGCAGATCCTGAATCGGGTTCGACGCACGCGTTTCTTTGGGATGCCACCAGTGGGTTGATTGACCTTGGCGGAGCGCTGCCGGAATTCAGTGGGCAGATAAATACACGTGGCCTGGCCATCAACGACTCTGGACAAATTACCGGCGTCGCCTTTCATGCCGACGGGCCAGACAGAGATCGGCTGTTCTATTGGGAACCAAGCTTCGGTCCTGGCGGGATGGTTTCGGGGATCGGCGGTTCGACGACACTCGACTCCAACAGTGCTTCCAAGGTATCAGGCAATGCCATTTCCAATAACGGCAAGATCGGCGGAGCGGCTGAACTGGCTAGCCTCGACGGTGCTGATCGCAGTTTTATCATCACACCGATGGATACACCGGAAAACGCAACGGTCTTGTTCCCACCGGATTCTGCACTTTTTGACATGAACAACGCTAACGATGCCACCGGACGCGGTGGTCAGTCCGAATCGGGTCCAGCCCACCATGCGTTTTTGTGGCTCGCCGGCGCCGCTTCGCCGGTGGACCTGGGTACACTCGGTGGCAGTGGTGCTTTTGACTTCAGTTCTGGAATGGGAGTCAACATCGGTAAGGATGTGGTTGGCCAGTCAGGAACCGCCGACGGAAATTGGGAGGCATTTTTTGTTCCCTTCGGCGGTAGCATGGTCAGCATCCTGCCCGATACCTTTGACTCCAAGGGTCGGGCCATCAGCAACAACCGAATGGTTGTTGGTACCGACGAGAGTGACCGAGACCCGGCGGCCGGAACCCACAGTGTCGCCTTCCTGTACGACGCCAACAGCGGCCTCATGATCGCCAGCGACTTGGACACCCTTCTGCCGGAGGATTCAGGCTGGAGCTTTTACGACGCCAAGGATATCAGTCCTAATGGGCGTTTCATCGTGGGGACGGGTAATTTGGATGGGAACGAGCGTGGCTGGCGGTTGGAGATCATGCCGCCGCTTATCCCTGGCGACGCCAACGGTGACGGCGTGGTGGATGTGGCCGACTTGGGAGTCGTTGGCGCCAACTTCAATCAGATAGACACCACTTTCAACCAAGGCAACTTCAACGATGATGATATCACGGATGTGGCGGATCTTGGCATCTTGGGTGCCAACTGGACTGCGGCGCAAGGACTATCCTTTACGCAGAACCTGCACGCTGTTGGTGCCACGATGGTGGTGCCTGAACCAACAACCACCGCGATATTCATCCTTGGCTTGGCGTGCCTTGGCCGTCGGCCTTGATAGTGAAGCGACTTGCCAAGCAGGGCGCCATATCCGGCGCAGTTAGTGTGCTTTTAGGCCAAACGGATATCATCACGTAAGAAGCTCTTGTGATATCGCCTCCACTTTGCCCGTTGGACCATGGTGTAGGCCTCATGTGAAGTTGGTAGCCCCTCAAACCGGTAAATAGAATTTGTCCATGAGCGAACAGCGGGTGCCGATTCTGGTTTATCACCACGTCTATCCAGATGATATGCTGGCTACGTGCGAATCTTTGTCCGGCATCATCGGTCAAAGTGAATTTCAGCGGCAAATGGAGTACATCGCCCAAGAGGGTTGGCAAGTTATATCGATGACCGCAGTGCTCGATTGGCTTACCAGGAAACGAGTGGTGCCCGATCGTGCTGTGGCAATGAATTTTGACAATGGCTGGCTGGATACACGAACAGTCACCATGCCGATCATGCAAGAATTTGGCATGAAGGCAACTTGTTATGTTATCACGGACGGGTTGGAAGCTGCTTCAGCAGGTCGAAGCCAATCCGTGCGAACGCAGACGGAGGGCGTTGTGGAAAGGCCGTTTATGGATTGGGATCACGCCCGCCAACTCCTTGATGCCAACTGGGAGATCGGTGCTCACACCGCGACGCACTGCAAGATGACCGACAAACACGCTGCTGGCGGGGATCAAGCGGTACTGTGGGAGATTGAAACATCCAATGCGATCATTGAAAAGCGACTTGGATTGGTTGTTGATCACTTCGCCTATCCCAGCGGTTCACGCAGCATACGGATCGATGAACTGCTTGCGCCGTACTATCGCTCACTACGACTATGGCATTGCGAGTTTCCCATCCAATGGAGCTTCACGGATCACGCTACATCACGTCTAGCGATCGATTGCCAGAATGTAGATGCGCGGGTGTCATTCGAGGACTTCAAACGCATATTTACTGATGCACAGGAGTTGCAGTGATGGACATTAAAGGCATTGTGGCACTGGAGGATCGCGAAAAGATCATGGCGGGGCCAGGTTTACCAGTGGCTGAATCTGACCCAGCTAAAGATCAGTGGGATGCGCGTGTGCTAAGACGTCTAAGGCAGGCGATGGTAGCCCAGGACCTGGATGCTCTATTTGTAATCCGTGCGGAGAACGTTTGCTGGCTCACACACTGGTGGGATCACGGCCAGATGACGCTCATGCCTGCCGAGGAAAACGCATGGGTCATCGTTCCACGCGACGGCGAGCCATTTGGCTTGGGTACCGGCGCCGTTTCATGGGGGATGGAGATGCCCACCCGCCCGCACTGGCTGCAAAACATGTACGCATTCAATATGGCCAGCTTTGACGGTGAGGCGCAACCGGCTTGTGAACTGCTCAAACACAAGGAGTTGGGTAACGGGCGTATCGGTATTGAAACCGAGTGGATGCCCTATAAGTATGTGTGCTTGATTCAAGAGCAGTTGCCCGAAGTCGAGTTCGTCTCGTCGGACGCAATCTTCTATCAGTTGCGAAGCGAGAAGTCGCCGTTCGAGATTGAAGTCATCAAAGCCGGCGTGAATGTTTTCAACGAGAGCCTGGAGATCGCCATTGAGCATTTGAGTCGAAACAAGGACATCGAGCGCGCGATGCGTGTGCTGAGTACAGAGATGGCGGCACGCAACGGTCGGGCTGCCATCATTCCCACCTGCCAGCAATACGGATTCAGTTGGTTGGGTAAAGATTCACAAGACTCTCGCGTGGCCCGCGACTGGTTTAAAGCCAAGACGTATGACCCAGAGACCGAACTGTTTTGCGGTGACTTCTGCATGACTTACGAGGGCTATTGGGTTGATCTGTCACTTTACGAATGGATCAACCCGGACAAGGCCCAGCCGCACCGGACACAGATTAGGGAGCAGCAAGCTCGGCTTACCGAGATGCAGTTGCTCATGAACCGTGCGATCAAACCGGGAATGACCGGTGTCGAAGCTGAGCAGGAGATCGAGGCGGCACAGGCTGCCAGTGGAATCGATTTTCACTATTGGTTTCATGGCATCGGACTGAATATCCATGAGCAGCCCATCATCGGCCGCGGCGAAACCGCACGATCTGACGTGAGGTATGAAGTGGGTGCCGTGGCCTGCACGGAAGTATTTTCCGAAGGTATCCTTTATGAAGACATGGTGATGCTCGGTGAAGACGGCTGGGAGTATCTCACGACACGTAGACCTTTTATACGGGGCGATGACACAACATGATTGATGGGTGCGATCATTTTTCCTTTATTCAAATTACCGACTGTCATCTGATGGACACGCCGGATAGTCTGTTGCGCGGGCTGTGCACTCACTTCACGCTGCAACGCGTGTTGCAGCATATCGCCCGCCATGAGGCGGACAAGGTTGATTTCATTCTCGGTACCGGCGATTACGTCTGCTTCCCGACCGATCGGCAATACGCATGTTTTTCTGATGCAATTCAGTTGCGCTGTAGTGCTGCTTTTCCTGGTCCTCAGGGATTGGGGTTCCCTGGTCTGGAGGATATGCCCATCTATTTTCTGCCGGGCAATCACGATGGGAACAAACCATTCATCCACCAGCTTTTTCCCGGCTCACCCGTTCCCGATTCTCTAGACTTCGCGTTTACGCACAAAAGCGTGCGCTTCATCTGCCTCGACACGCTGCGGTACGTTTTAAGGGACCTGCCACATCCTGACACGGACCCATTGCGAGAGTCTTCAATGAGACTGCTGGAAAGTGAATGCGCCTCGCTACCCGACGAGATGCCCGTGATCGTCGCGATGCATCTGCCGGCTGCTCCCGTCGACGAGTTGCCATGGGCCGACTGCGAGGTGCCCGAGGATATGGAAAGGTTCTGGCAGTTGTTTGCACGCAAGAACCTTCTGGCGATCTTGCACGGACACATTCACACGACCAAGGAACGGGTGGTCAACGGCGTGCCGGTGCTCAGCTTAAGAGCGACCGCGAATCAGTGGGCCGACGGCGACGATCTGATCCCCACGACGCAGCCTCCGCACTATCGCGTCGTGACCGTTGCGGATGGACAGTTCAGCCATCGCAACGTCGAAGTAGACACCGAGTGGGGTAATGTCGACTTGACGGAGGCTATACCGATGAACGAGCAGGCCTTTGCCCAGGTGGGTGAGGCGGATACCAAGGACCTGTTCTACAATGAACCGCCGAACAGAGAGTTTTGATTCGCTAAGGAGAACCGTGACATGGAACAGGTGTACGCCTACTATCGTCTCAAGGAGGGCGCGAACCGCGACAAGTTCATGACTCATATGCAGACGGTCGATGTGCCGGCCATGCGCAAGCAGCCGGGCGTCGATAGCTTTAACGTATACTTGGTTCACGAGGTGCCGCTCGGACAGTTTGCATTCGATGTTGTGGAGGACATCGTGGTCGACCGGTTTGAAACGTGGGATAAGATCTGCAAGGCTCCGGAACACCAGACCTACATCGATCAATGGGAACAATACGCGGACGCTGATTCGCTCGTATTTGTGCGCACTTGCAGTTAGAGACGGTGAAGACAAGGTTTTGATATCGGTGTCGAGAACACATGACCATGGACGTAAGACCGTTGGGGAAGTCCGGACTGAACGTTTCGACCGTCGCGCTGGGCTGCTTCGCGATGGGCGGTCGCAAATGGGGTGACGACGTTCGCGATCAGGATTCGATTGAAGCGATCCGCTTCGCCATCGACAGCGGCGTCAATCTTCTAGACACTGCGGCGAGCTACGGCCCCGGCCACTCTGAGCGGGTCATTGGCCGGGCCATCAGGGGAATAAGGGAGAAAGTTGTCCTGGCGACCAAGGTCATGGTCAGCTTCCAAGATGAAGACGAGGTGCGCATGTCGCTGGAGGACAGTCTGGACAATCTCGGCGTGGATTGCATCGATCTGTATCAGGTTCACGTACCCAACCGCGGTGATATGGATGCCAACCTGCGGGTCCTGGAGCAGATGGAACAGTTTCGTAGCCAAGGCAGGATCCGGGCGATCGGAGTCTCGAATTTCTCCACGGAACAACTTGATCAGGGACGCGAGGTTGCCCAGATCGATTCCGTTCAGCCACCATACAGCCTCTTGTGGCGATACGTCGAAAAGGATTTGCTGCCTTACTGCCAGCGATACGGGATTGCCGTATTGGCCTACAGCCCATTGGGGCAGGGGATCCTGACCGGCAAGTACACCGGCGGCGTTGCATTTCCGCAAGAGGACTCGCGTAGACCAAATTTCTTATTCCAGCCAAAGAATATTGAAGATTCTTTGGCGGTTGTGGATGCCGCGAAAAAGATCGGCCAAGCACGGGGCAACACGGCGGCGCAGGTTGCCATTCGGTGGATCCTGCAGCAAAGTGGTGTGACATCCGCGCTTGTGGGGGCTAAACGGCCAAGCCAGGTTGAGGATAACCTCGGCAGCGACGGGTGGGAACTGAGCGAAGATGAGTTGCAGCAATTAAACGAGATCAGTCAACAGGTTCACGATCGGCGAGCCATTGCGGTCCCCGAAAACTTGATGCTCTGGGAAGCAGTTCCCGATCCATTTTCCGAATCCACACGACGTCAGATTCGTCAGCAATATCTTCAGTCAAGGGTAGTGTCATGAGAAAGAGCATTGTTAAAAGGAAGTTTGAAGCCGGCCAGCCAGTTTTGTGCGTGGCCGCCGGTATTCACCATCCGATGATTCCGGAGTTTGCCGGGTTGATGGGGTTCGACTGTGTATGGCTGGATTTTGAGCATCATGGTAGCGGCCTTGAGACGGCCGGTACGTTGATTGCATCATGCCGGTCGGCCAATATCGATAGCCTGGTTCGGCCGGCAAAGCTGGCGTTCGAAGATATCCGTCGTATCCTGGAACTTGGGGGTACTGGAATCCTTTACCCGCGGCCGCAGGGCGTGGACGAGGTTATCGAATTGGTCAAGTGCTCTCGGTTCCAACCACAAGGTGAACGCGGTTTCAGCGGTGGCACGGCCGATGCCGCGTTTGGATTGCTGGCTTCCGATCGCAATTACATGAGCTTCTGCAATGAGCAGACCTTTCTTTTGCCCGAGATCGAAACACTGCAGATGGTTGATTTGGCCGGCGACGTGGCTGCGGTGCCGGAGGTCGATGGCTTGTTCATCGGTAGAGCGGATCTATCGATCTCCTTAAACCTTCGTCCCGGCGAACAGAGTGCCGAGTTGGATCGTTGCATCGATCGTGTAGCTGATGCTGCGGCGGCACACGGCAAACCGTGGGGTATTCCCGCCAGTTCGCTTGATGATGCCAAGGCAATGTTGGACAAAGGAGCCCGGTTCATCGCCCACGGCGCAGACAGCATTATGATTCAAAACGGCTGGCAGCGAATCCAGGACGACTTTTCCAAGATCGGTTTTGAGTTCCGCCCGAAAGTCCGTATCTAGGAACTGGCCATGGCAAGTGATCTGAGCGAACACATTCAGCAGACGGTGATGGTGGATTCGCATGAGCATCTGCGGATGGAAGATGTCTGGCTACAGGACGGGCCCGGGGACGTGCTCAGCGACTTGTTCTTCGTGCCCTACGACGGTGGTGACCTCGTTACTGCCGGCGCTGATGACCAGGACGTTGACCGTTTGGCCGACCATACAGCAGGGGACATCGAGTCCCGATTTGCGCCCGTGGCCGATGCCTGGGAGGCGATGCAGCTGACCGGGTTTGGCGAAGCAGTAAGGTTGCACGCCAAACTAATCTACGACATGGAACAGATCACCGTGCCGGCGATGGCTGCCGCCCAACCACGCCTGGAGCAATTGCGCCAACCCGATCAGCGTCTGCGATTACTGCGTGACGAAGCCAAGCTCGATCATGTTCAAGTGGACAACCTTTGCTGGGCCTGTGAGCCGGATGAATCCGACCCGGATTTTTTTCTTTACGACCTGAACTGGCGCACATTCTGTAATGGAGGCATCGAGATTGAGACTCCGTACGAGGCAGTCGGCACTTGGCGTGGCATTGAAACCGAAACCGGTATCACGGTGACCGACTTGAAATCGCTGCAAGAGGCGATGGGGGCGATATTCTCCCTTTACGGGCGGCGAGCCATTGCGGTCAAATCGCTGCACGCCTATGACCGCACCTTATTGTGGCGCGAACGCAGTGATCACGATGCCGAACGGGCTCTTGGCGCCGTGCTTGCCGGCCCCAACGAAGCTGACGAAACTGACCGGCTGTGTCTGGGTGATTGGTGCCTTGCTCGGGGCGTCGAACTGGCCATCGAATACGATCTGCCGTTCAAGATTCATACTGGCTATTTGGCCCGCAACCTACCCATGATGGTACATCACCTTCAAGCTGGCCATTTGTGTGAGCTTCTTATCCGCTATCCACAGGCGAGGTTTGTTTTGATGCATATTGCGTATCCCTACAATGATGAACTTGTAGCGATCGCCAAACACTTTCCCAACGTTTGGGTCGATTTGTGCTGGGCGTGGTCGTGCAATCCGCATGTGAGCGCAAAGTTTGTCCGGAACTTCTTGCACGCCGTGCCGATCAACAAATTATTCGCCTTCGGCGGCGACACCATTTGGCCGACCCGTAGTTATGTTTACAGCGTTCAGGCCCGCAAGTGGCTGACCAAGGCGCTCGAGGCGGAAGTGTGTGACGGCAATTTGACTGAGCAGCAGGCCATGGACGTGGCTACACGCTTGATGCGCCGCAACCAGCTGGACTGCTTCGACGTCGAAGGCACGCGCACCGCAGTCCGGCAGGCGATGCGCATAACCATGTAATCGTGAGGTGAATGATGAACTACTATAACAGTCAAGCTGTTAAGGTCGGGACAATAGAGCAGTTACTCGTAGACGATCATATTGTCGAAGACACCTGGGACCTCACGCGCCATGTCCATCAACCACTTCGCCATCCGATCGGCCCGGTGCTGCATGCGGATCGGCCTTGGGAAGACGGCATCCGAACCTGCAATGTCTTGTACGACCAACGCGAAGGCCTCTACCGGATGTTCTATCAGTCCATCAACATAGAAGCCTACCAGAAGTACCAAAACTACGGCAAGGCGCAGCATCATCCGTGGGATCTGGCGAAGCACGGCACCCCTAAGTTTGTTTGTTATGCCGAAAGTCACGATGGTCTGCACTGGGACAAGCCATCTCTTGACGGCTTCGGTTGGCGTAACTACCCGAAGACAAACGTCGTCATGCCAGGCCATACTCGAGCGCAGTCGCCCGAGGTGTTTTGGAACTCCAACCAAAGCGACGAGCAGCGGCGCTTGATTATGCTGTATCGTGATACGATCAACCACACCAAGCCTGACGCGCGGGACGGTCGATGTCTTGCTTATTCGGCCGACGGGATCCATTGGACAGAGGATAAAGATAATCCCATCACCCAAGGCGGAAGCGACGGTATGCAGCCAATCTGCTGGGATCCGGCGACGAAACAATGGTTCTGCTTCTGTCGTCCCAAAGTGTTGACCTATGACCAGCGCGGGTCGTTCCGCCCACCTATGAGCAATACGAGGCGCCGCATGGCGGTTATGACCAGCCCGGATCTACGCACATGGTCTTTTCCCAGGACAGTAATCGTGCCTGATGAGTTGGATATCAGCACGATGTGCGTGGAGGGCGCTTCTGCGGGCTTTAAGTGGGGCAGTCACTTCTTTGCGATGGTGCCAATCTCCGACCACTACGGCACGCAAAACTTTGAGACGCAGCTAGCCTTCAGTGCTGACGGCCATCATTGGAATCGCCTGCCTGATCGCCCCAACTATTTTGAACGCGGACCGGAAGGCAGTTGGGATTCTCACTGGGCGATGCCAACCTGCCCACCGGTCGAGATGGGCGACCAGTGGCTGTTGTACTACATCGGAGCACACAAGCCAGTGATGCGCCACTCCCATTCGTTTTTTGTGAGTGCAGTGGGCGTTGCGGTGGTACCCAAGGGTCGATTAATTGGGCAATTTGCTGGTGATCGCGACGGTTTTCTGCTCACACGCGAGTTGGTCGTGGGTGGAAAATTTCTAGATATTCATTGTGAACGCGTGGCCGATCGAGACGGCCGACCACCCTGTGAAATACGCGTTGGTCTGGCCCGACGCGGTGGTGAGGCCAATGACCACCGCGATTTGGGTTACCACGATGGTTTTGACATCGATGATTGTGAGCCGATGGGAATGACCAGTCATGCACTACGTGTACGCTGGAAGGACAATGCCGACCTGGGTGCCTTGGTTGGCAAGTCAGCGTACTTGCGTTTTTACATGCGCAATGTGGGTCTTTACAGCTTTCGATTTACGAATCAGTAGCGGAATCTTGCGTTTGACCCAGAGAACTCCAAGTCCCTCTATTAGGATTGAGAACACCATGGCTTCAACCTCCCCATTGCATTTTGATGGCCCGCCTCTTGTCAAAAACATATCACGCGGTCACACAAATAATCATTACCTGTTTGCGGGAGTTGTCCTTGCCCTGATACTTGCCTCCAATGCCGTCAATGCAGACATCACGCTGGCTGAAAACAGTGAGACGCCATACGTCATCGTAGTTTCAGACGATGCAATCGAACCGGAAAAGACGGCAGCGAAGGAACTGCAAACTTACTTGGAACAGGTAACGGGTGCTAAGTTCGCGATCACCAGCACCCCCACGACTGGGCCGAAGATACTGGTCGGCCCGTCATCACGGGTTAGGAAGCTGCTGGCAAACGTCGATTGGGACGGCTTGGGCAAAGAAGGGACAGTTCGGAAGACGGCCGGGCGTGATCTCATCCTGGCTGGGGGCCGCCCGCGGGGCACGCTCTATGCCGTGTACTCCTTCCTTGAGGACACCGTTGGCTGTCGATGGTGGACGTCGACAGAAAGTACGATTCCCAAGAGCCCGACGTTGCGGGTGCCGCAACTCGACAAGCTTTACATCCCGCCTTTCAGCTACCGATTAACCTGGAACTTCGACAATGGAAACAAACCGCTGTTTCGCGCCAAACAGAAGATCAATTCGGGCGAACAGATCGGGCCGGTCCCCGGGGCGTACGGTGGTAGTGAGTACATCATCAACGATGGGCACGGACTAGGGAAAATGATCACGGCCAAGCAGTACTTTGAGGATCATCCCGAATGGTTTCGTTACAGCCGCACTGAGGGTAAGCGTGTTCTTGGCGAGGCTGTGGACCAGGTGGTTCACTGCTATACAAACCAAGCGCTGCGCACAGAATTGACAAGAGTGGTTTTGGGCCTGTTGAAGCAGCACGAAGGCGCAAGCAATGTGATTGACGTGAGCCTGGCCGATTCGGGTTCGATGTGCGAATGTGATCCGTGCATTGCGCTGCGTCGCACCGAATCAGCCGATTCGGGTGTGCTGGTCCATTTTCTTAACGGTGTGGCCGAGGAGGTGGAAAAGTTCTATCCCGATGCAAAGCTGACATTTTTGGGCTACTGGTCAACGAACAAACCACCAAACTTTGCCAAGCCTCATCGCAACCTTGTACCTCGTGTAGCCACCATGGATAAGTTCCATGACCGTTCAGTGAGGCAGTATAAGTTGCAGCGCCGGTACATCGAGAAGTGGAGCGCCATTTCCAGTGAACTTTTTATCTGGGACTATGCAATCAATTTCCACGGCTACCTGTTGCCTCATCCGAACCTCATGGCCTTTAACGACACGCTGCGTTTCTATGCCGAACACAAAGTGACTAGCGTCTTTCTCCAGGCTCACCAGGACCGGGCGGCTTATTTTCCACGCCTGCGGATGTACCTCTATTCCAAACTGATGTGGAACCCACACCTCGACGGTCGAAAAATTATCAAGCAGTTCATGTACGGTTACTTCGGCGCAGCCGCACCGCATATGCTCAGTGTGATTGATCTATTCGAGCGGGCTGGCCAGCAGCCCGGCGTTTTCTTGAACTGCTATTACAAAGGAACGTATCACTGGCTGCGTCCGCGGGACCTCTTCTTGGCCACCAAATTGTGGGCTCGGGCAGAACAGGCCGTCCGAAACGATGAAGTACTGGCTCAACGCGTTCTACGCGCACGTTTACCGATGGACATGGTCTACCTCAATCGTCACCGTACCCTCAAGCGTTATGCCTATATGCATGATGAGGAGTTTCGAGGTCCGAAACACCCTTACACGGCTGCCGAACGATATATCAAGACCGCTGGTGGTTTTGGGGCAAACAATTCACGGATGGGTGTACCCTTCGGAGCACTGAAATCCAAACTACTAAGCCGCTATCCACGACCGGCTGATACTCCCGCCCAGTGCCGGGGTCTTCACGTCGCCGAATGGGAAGACATCCAAGACAACATGTTCAGTCTCGGTTTTGACGGTGGCTGGACACAAAACTTTCAGCACTATACGGTTGATGAGTTGGCACAGATCGTGGATGACCCGGCCGCATCCGATGGTAAGGCGGCCCGAATGCCCGGCGGACATCGCAAGGAGGCCGTCAAGTACGTGATCGACCGGGAGATGGCGGGGCGTTGGCACGTCTATGTCGTGGGGCGAATAGATGCACCAAAATACAAGGAGATGGCATTCATCGCCGGGATCTATCATCGACAGGACATCGGCGAGATGGCAAGAATTGTTCCTGCCTATGACCCAACGAAATCCAAGGCTTACGAAACCTACTACCTGGGCGTGCACGACCTGCTACGCGGCGCCGAGATCTGGGTCACACCACCAGAGGATGAGACGATCAAGTCAGTGTACATCGATCGAATCTTTCTGATCCGCGACGGGGCGCAGAAAAAGATGATCCAAGTGAGTCCCTGACACAGGGGTTTTATTGTCGAAGTAAAATCGTTGGCGCCAAATAAGGAATAACCAACGAGTCGGCTTACGAGATGTCTTGACAGTGAGCTTCGTAGTAGTCTCGAGCCTTCGTTGCTTCTTCATCGCTCATCATCTCGTAAGGTGGCAGCAGTCGGCGCGGGTAGTCTGGGTCCACCAGCCATGTGTTCAGTTTGTCCCAAGCACCATCTATCTTCGTCCCCTTCACGTGGCGGCCGAGGCCCTCATGAATCTGCAACATGCGGCGTTGGATCGCGAAGGCGGTGGTTAGGTCGCCGCTCTTGCCTGCCTCAAAGAGTTTTCGGGTCAGGTTCGGGAACACGGGGCCCAGGCTATTGATCAGTGAGCACTCACCATAGAGGCAGGCGTAGGGAAAGGCAGTTGCCATGAAGAAATGTTGTAACTGTGGAACCCTCGTCATCAACGCACGGATCAAGGCCATGTTCTTGATGCTGATCTTTGTTGCCACCAGGTTAGGTACGGCTTCGACGGTACTGCAATAGTCATCTGCCGTCATTGAGTTCATGCTACTGGCATAGTTGTAGTGCAGGAACTTGGCGTCCGGGAATGAACTACAGACAGTGTTGATATACGTCACCTTCTCGGTGCCGGATAGCCGCCCCCAAGACGGAAGCGAGATCTGAAACATACGGGCGCCTTTCTCGTGCGCGTAGTGGATCCGTTCGATCATATGATCTGCGGACAGGCTGATTACCCCCACTTGGGGAAACAGACCTGGTTTATTCGCTACCTGCAGGAACACATCCACTACACGCTGGTACCGCGAGTCGGTCATGGCGTGGCCCTCACCGGCAGTGCCCATGACATACAGGTGGGTGTATCCGAGATGTAGTAGCTGCTCGGTGTGCTTCGTAAACATTTCCTCATGCAGTTCGTACTGCTCCGTCCATGGGGTATTGACACCCATAAGCAATGCTTGGGTATATCGCCTGTCGGGCATGGGAAATTCATCCTCAATGCTTGTATTCTGGTACCGTCGCTCTGTAATGCTACACTAGCTTGGGTTGGCTACAAGGGGACTATTTCTATGAGCGTGGAATTACACTGTCATACGGTATTCTCAGTTGACGCCTATGGTACACCGGAGGATTTGGTGGATGTGGCGGCCGATCGCGGCGTTACGACCTTATCCATTACCGAACACGATCATTTAGGTAGCTGCCAGCGAGCACAAAGCCGCGCCACGCAGTGCGGGATCGAATATTTACCTGGCATCGAGCTTGGCGCCCTTCTGGATGATGTGGAACTCCATCTGTTGGGGATTGGCTTTGACCCGGACAATTCACAAATGAAATCAATGGTGGCTGAGAGCTTTTCAAAAAACGAACGTTATTTCGACCTTTATATGCCGTACCTTCCAGAATTTGGGTGCCATTTTACAAAAGAGCAAATGGCTGTCGGCCTCGCCGAGCGTTACCCGACCCATTCGGCGCCGGTCATTAGTCAATGGTTTGCAAGGGATTTCCTGGTCGATCAGGGCGTATACCCTGATCGAGCCGCTTTTAAAGCGGTAATCAAGCAGATAGAACAGCGAATTATTGACGAACAAGGTCCGCAGGTTTTCAAAAGCACTCTGACCTTAGAGAAGATTCTTAAAACCATCCAAGGCGCAGGAGGCGTGGTGCTCTTGGCGCATGTGGCCTATTACTATCCGACAGATCAAACGAAACAGATCGAACTGATTCGCAAGGGCCTGGACATGGGGCTTGATGGCTTTGAACTGTATCACCCGCTGAATGTGGCTGAATCCCATTTTGATGTACTCATTCGCGAAGCGAAACAAATCGGCTGTGTCATTAGCGGTGGTTCGGATTGTCATAACGCGCGTATTGAAGGTTCAAGTGCCCTCAATGTCTGCAACGTGCCCGAAGAAACCATTGCCAATCTGAAATCAGTTTTAGCCGAACGGCAATTGGCTCGCATGTAATGCACGTCCCAGTAAGTTTACATGTTGGTTGTATACGCGAAGATTTCAGAAAGAACACAGATCAATACTGCGGTGACATTACTAAAACCAAGATTGGTTTGGCATGGTAAGCCAACAGCCTTGTGGCATGCATGGCTTTCTTTGTTTCTTTCGCGCACCTTGAGCGATGTGTGCACATCAACGCTCATGGAGCACCGTTTTGGCCTCGATGCGTGCGATCGTACCTGTAAAAGTGGTGGCAACAAGTGATTGGGAGCTAAGCGAAGCTGTGGCGACGATGGGCTGACCTAGTTGCAACGCAGCAAAACGCTTGCCGGTGCGCCGATCAAGCGCTCGGATTTGTCCGTCAAGTCCGGCCAAGTAAATGGCACGGGGCGTTACAAGCGGTCCGGCCAAGGCGTGGGAGCCGTGGCGATAGGGCATTACGTCCACCAGGTCCTTGCCGTACCCCCGTTGCCATAACATCCTGCCGCAACCTGCCTGTCGGGCCTGTGCCATGCCGCCGGTTATGTGTTCAAGAGGCCGAATCTGCTCACCCCCGGGTGACAAGTCGTATTCGATTGTGTTGAAGACCAATAGTTGATCGTCACATGCCCAGCCGTTCAGTTCCCCGGTGCCCGTTCGACGTGACCATAGGCGTCGTCCCTTGTGGCGTTTCCGAGGGTCTAAGGCGTGAAACCGGCCTGGTGCGTCGGGGACGAGCAACCACCCGCGATGCAAGAGCATGGCTGGATGACAGTGATCGTAATGGGCTTTGAACCGCCACAGCAATCGGCCCGTTTTTGCACTTAGGCATGCGACGCCTTCGTGATAAACCATCACGGCAATGGTGCTGCCCAAACACAGCGGAGTGGCGAAGTGTGGCAGGTAGTCAGTTGTTTGGCGGGATGTCGCCCACCGCCATTGTGGTTTTCCAGATTTGATCTTGAATGCCTCAAGGCCGCCGGTTCCCGTGCCGGCAACGACAACATCGTCGGCCACGACTGGGCCGGTGTGAATCCAGCGATGAGGATAACCACTGAGCGTTCGGGTCCACGCGGCCCGGCCCGTGGTGCGATCCACCGCAAGGACCTGACCCGCCTGGGTAACCGCTAATACACGGTCAGGTGTGATCGCAAGTGTCCCACGGATTGAGTGGGTTGTATGCAACAACCATCTTGTTCGCCCCGTGTCAGCATCAAGGCACAAGATGCCGGACTGACCTGAATACGATTCATCTGAAAGTGGAATGAAAACATCTTCGGCGTCACAAACAGGTTGCCCGCGATTAAGGCAGGTTGGTACTTGCACCTGCCATTTGAGTTCCAGTTGTTTCTTGATGGTGGTTTTATGAGGTTGTGGCTGAGTAAGCGGTTTGAAAGATACCTGAAATTTTTGTGTACCCAGCGCAAGTGTTCGGAATCCACGTGGCATGTAGTCCACCCCACCGACGACCAGTGGAGGCGTGCAACAAAACGTTACCCCGGCGTATTCGTAGCACTTGGAAGTATGCCAGTGGCCGCAGACCACCGCCTCCACACCACGTTGACCAAGAAATTCAAGCCATGCGGTCGTGGGCGGCGGGTGCTGGGCCAAAAGAGTACGTTTGCCAGCAGTGAGGGCGAGATCGGCTTCTAGCCATCGACGTTTTATTTCTGCTCGCGTTGACCCAAAATACACATCCTCCGCTGGGCAAATAATCAAATGCCATGGCCCAACATCCAGTGAGAAATAAGTCGGACCCATCACGCTTTCCCAGTGTTGAATGTGCGGTAGCGCAGTCTTCAACTCACGCTGCTCGTTCTTGCCGTCGCAGGCGCCGAACACGGGGATCACCGGACATGCGCATTGATTGAAAATACGGCGGAGTTGGTGCAGGCTTGGAATATCGCCCCGGTTGGTCATGTCTCCTGTGCCCACCAGTAACTCAAGATCAGGTACAATACGATGAAGTTGGTGGAAATCACTCCGCAACTGCCGTGCAACGGCCGGCATATTCGACCGTACACTGAAGTGTGTATCGGTGAAATGGCCGATGTGCACGGTTCGCTGCGATGACCGGCGGCGGTTACGTCGCCGAAGCACAAATTTCACCGACCCGTCATGGTGGGGTGTGGTGGTGTACCATCGCGCATTATCCGTTCCGTCAGGACGTGTTACGAATATTATGGGGTGAAGTTTCGGATCAGCAGCCAGGGCGAATCGGCCCCGATGGTCGGTTAGCACGATGTCCTCCCCGTTGCTGACGGGGATCTTTTGAAGAGGTTTGCCGGTGGGCGTGCCTACAAAGCCATTAATTTGGCACAGCGTCCCATTCATGACTCATTATCCAAGTTATCATGGTTCGTTGGTTGCTAAGATTCAACTGAGGCCCAGTCAATACGGCACTTCTTGCATTCATTGCTTGTTTAGGATGTGACCTGAAAACGGTACACACGTGGATTGATCCAGCAACCAGAATTGCGATATATCTGGCTGCAAGCAATTGTGATTGCCGGATTTACTCAACTCCCCGAGCTGGACTCGAACCAGCAACCTAGCGGTTAACAGCCGCTCGCTCTACCAATTGAGCTATCGGGGAAGCGACTTAGGAAGAATAGTCAAAGTATCGGTGTAATCAACCGGCGGCCTTGACAGCCAGCGGCTGGTGCAGTGTCCATGGATGCCACGGCTAGTTTCTATCGGGCATTGGGATCATGATCTGGTGGGGGCATTGAGTCTCCTAGAAACCCCACTAATTCAGGTTCTTATGCTCGCGGGGATTTCTGATGGGGGCTATAATGTGAAGGAATCGATATTTGCATGGGATTTGCATGGCGATCAGCCAAAATCCAGTTTGGCTAATTTGGCTGATGATGGCCGGCAGGTTTTGGTGAAGGATCAGAAGGATTATGTGATGGCGACCAGTTTTGGTGCTTTAAGCACCGATTTTTATTTGAACCACAAGCTGTCTTTGAAGATGGATCTCCCCACGGAACGGGAGACGATTCTTCATTTTTTTGACCAGGTTCGTAAGGCTGAACCGAGCATGGATCGGTTTCGCCGCTATGACGAAGAACTCGCACTTGAATCCAGTCAACGTCATGATGAGTATCGCTGGTTGAGTTTGAGACGGACGTCCATTCGTACAGGACACGTTAATCCACAGGCCATGCCGCAAGGTTACGATTTCCACCGCATGGTGCTTAAGGTGGCCCCCTACTGTCTCAGCATCAGCCCTCTCGATGTGGATTATCTTGAGTTGACGTTTGGTTTCGATCTAGAGTGTAAGGCCGACCATGATGGCGTGGTTTTCAATGCGCTTTATGGCGACACGCCCATGGCTCAATTGCTCCAAGTACCCGATGGCAGGATTTTGGATGTACAGCCAGTTTTTGGCGTATCACTTACTGAGCGGGGTGACATCCAGGCATATTTCGAGATCAAAACTCGCAAGAAGAATCGCCGAGGTAACGCTCGGCGCTATAAACATGAGCCAATTAGCCTATTCCTTACTATACGCCGGTATGGTTCGGTACGGAATATCGATGATCTAGCGAGCATTTTTGATGATCTGGCCGAGCATGCAGAGACACTTGCGACAGAACGGTTTGTCCCCAATCTACTCACGCCAATCGCTCGGCAGATCACATCGAGCAGTGCTTAAGCCGGGATATTTCTGGTGGCGATGGAGCGCACCCTATCCTGGGCCAGTCCTAGACCACCACTTTCAGCTAAAATCAAGCCAGTGACTTGCAGGGAATAATCAAGCGATTGTTTTCGTTGCATGTGCGATCTTTGAACCGATAGAAACAACGGTGTGTCGGACGAATCTCTGAAAATCATGGTCCTGGCGGGCGGTCCAGACCGCGAGAGGCCGGTGAGTTTGCAGTCGGGTGCTGCAGTCGCGTATGCGCTACGTGAGGCCGGTCATGATGTGCGCGAGTGTGACATTGGACCCGATGACCTGTCAGCGTTGAAGGCTTTCGAAAAGTGGGGAGGTGATGTCCTATTTCCCGTCCTGCATGGTCGATGGGGCGAAGGGGGCGGACTTCAATTATTGCTGGATAAGCGAGGGCTGACATATTTTGGTTCGCGGGCCCGTGCCGCATCCCTATGTATGGATAAATCCCGTGCCAAAAAACGGTTTTTGGATGCCGGACTGCCTACGCCCAATTGGGAGTTGCTTGATTCAACCCAGGTGCCCCCCATGCACCTTCCCATTGTGATCAAGCCAAATGATGAGGGCTCCAGTATTGATGTCGCCATATGTCACAACCCAACCCAAGTGAAGCAAGCCTGGCGAGAACTAGGCCGGCGAAATCCCCAATTGCTTGTTGAAACATTTATTGGTGGCAAGGAATTAACCGTTGGGGTTGTGGATCGACTTGACGCCGAAGGCGGCGGCACCTTTGCATTACCGCCGCTGCAGATCGTTCCCGCAGCGTCGTTTTATGACTATGAAGCAAAGTATCACCGAGCAGATACGCAATATTTATTTGACATTGATCTACCTGAATCATTACTCGTTGAAGTCCAACGATTGGCGACCGCGGCCCATGAACATGCTGGTGTAAGTCATCTGTGTCGCGTCGACATGATTGTTGATGCGGATCAGCGGATCTGGATTCTGGAGGTCAATACCCTTCCCGGTTTTACCACCCACTCAAATGTTCCGCTTGCCGCAGACCATATGGGCGAACCAATGCATGTGTTCGTGGATCGGCTTGTGCACTTAGCCTTGGAGTCTTCGGCCCGATTGAATCTCGCCGCCAATGCCGAGCCGTAATGACATTAGTAACTAGTTAAAGTGATCGTTTGTCATCTAATTATACTTTTCAATATAAAACTTCGATAGTAATCAATCATGGGTTGGATTTCACTGAAAAGCTTGCGGCTACGTCGACAACGCAAACGACGAGTTAGTCAAGAAGGTATTGTCCGTCGTCGGTTAGTGGCCAGCGCGAAGTGGTCTCTCTGCGGCACCGTGGTGATGGTCTGTTTGTTTGGCTGGCACGTGTTGGAAAAGGTGTTGGCCAACCAAGCAATCAAGTCAAGTGAAATGCCGGTCGTTATAGATCATGTTTTACTTGAGGCGTTGCCTCATTGGATGGATAGCCAGGTACGACTGGAACTTCAGGAGGCAGCTGCATGGCCAATTAAAGATGGCGACTTATCTCATCGTAATTTACAGCGATCCGTTGATTCATTTTATCAAACGGGATGGGTGCGCCAGGTCCATCAGATTAAGCGAGATGGGATGAACTCAATCGTGGTGTCGGCTGACTACCGCCGGCCGGTCGCCGCTATTGCGAGTCCTATGGGGATTTTTCGCGTTGATCGCGAGTCCGTTCGTTTGCCCGGAAATTTCGACGACCAATCAATCGGTACGATCGGGGTGCCGATCATTACAGCCGTGTCATTGCCGCCGCCACCAGTCGGTCACCAATGGTTAGGTGAAGATATTGTCGGTGGACTGTCTGTTGCCCAGTTGATTCAAGATCAACCGTACGCCACGCAGATCGAAGCGATTGATGTGTCGCAGACTGATCGGCAACGTCGTACGCGTGTTTCATTGCGTACACATCGTGGCCTAATACGGTGGGGTTTGGCGCCTGGGTATGATCATCCGTTGGAACCCTCCACAGAAGTTAAATTGCATCGTCTGATGCAAATCTACTCTAGATGGCAAGCGGTGGATGCCGGGGGCAAGGTTGTTGATCTGTATGGTCCCGCCACATTGATCCGTCTGCGGCGTGACCACGATCGTTACCAACCGGTGGTCGATACCGGCTCATGGTGAGGGCAGGCATGTCTTCTAACCCAGCCCCTAAATGCTGCTGGGATTGCTTGGTAGAGTGTATATGCATCCCAGTAGCATCCGTTCAACGTCGAATATTTTATTGGCCTGGTGCTTCTGGCTGATTGCAAGCTGGTTTGTCACCATCGGGCCGAGTGCGGCCGAGGTGGCTCCTCGCATGATGCTGATAGCGGCAACGACTGGGTTTTTGGTGTTATGGCCCCTGGTGCGTCTGAGCCAGGGTTCTCAAAATCCGATAAATCGCAGTCGTCAAGACCAAGAATCTGGTGGGCTCATGTTTTCCAGAGACGTGACTTGGCCAGTGCAGTTGACTGCCTATCAGCAGGCCATCCGCGATTGGGTGGGTCTGTTTTTCGTGTTTCAAGCCGTCATTTGGCCCCTCATGCTCAATGCGTCCTGGACCATGCTGCAGACGATCTGGCTCAATGCCACGTTGGGTGGTTGGAGCCTATTGGTCGCATTGATTCTCGGTTGGGGGCTTAACCGAGAATCAGGGATGGGCCGCACAATCGCTATGGTTGGGTGTCTATTGGTCGTATTGGGCGAACCGGTGAGCGTCGGCATGGTCTATAACATGGTCACGGAAGCAGATGGTCTATTCTGGCAGACGCGGTTCAGTCCTTTTGTCGCCTTATGGGCACTGGCCCAGCCCTACGAAGCAGGCACCTTGCGTCAGTACCAGCCACAGATCATTGCCGTTACGATGGCCGCGATATTGGGCTGGGGTATTGTGTGGCACCGCCTTGTTCATCATCAAGACCTATAGAAAATGGTTAAGCGATTTTGATGATGAAGAACCATGGGTCGATGAATATCGGCAGGTCATGGCGGTGATAGCTGGGGTTCTGGACCTATAATATTGTGGATGTTAGGGTAAATTTTCCTTGATCTAGATTTTATAGAGCCGATCTGTTCGATAGCATCTAATACCCCGTTAAATCGTCGTGGTGTGCGATGTGGGGATAATGATTAGGCAAAGAGCATAACGATATGGAGTTTCTAACTGCAGACGAAAAGGACCGGCTTGGACAACGTCTTGCGCAACTCAAAGCGGAACGCTCAGGGTTATCCGAACGGATCGCCGAAGCCCGATCTCATGGGGATCTAAGCGAAAATACCGAATACCATGCGGCCCGTGAAGCCCAGGGGTTAGCCGAAGCGGAGATTCGCAGGCTTGAGGAGCGGATCAAGACCGCACAAGTCGCGGACGAATCACAGATTCCTGACGACATGGTATTCGTGGGGTCTGTCGTCAAGCTTCGAGATATGAATGATGATTCAGACGACCTGTATAAGCTTGTTGGGGAGGCAAGCGGCAACTTTGATGCCGATGAAATTGAAGTGACAGCTGCTAGTCCAATGGGTGAAGCCCTGATCAAAGCGCGGGCGGGGGACATTGTTAAGGTTGAT
Source organism: Phycisphaerae bacterium (assembly GCA_963579995.1). Lineage (GTDB taxonomy): Bacteria > Planctomycetota > Phycisphaerae > Phycisphaerales > Phycisphaeraceae > UBA6626. Next base: position 714 of record CAUZIY010000017.1, on the reverse strand, counting down.
CTGCCCCGCGGGACAAAGCGGTTTGAAGTGATGGAGATCTTATAGACGGGTTTGGTAATGATAATGAGTCGGTCACATCGCAATGCAATCGTCAGGACGGAGATGAACCGATGAAAAACAGCCTGATAGGCCTGTATGGTTTGTGTGTCTTGGCCTCAACGCTTTTCGATCCGGCCGAGGCAGGGGCTCAGTACGCACTGGGGGATGGGCGAGCACTCGACAGCAATATGCAAGAAGGGGCGAGTCGTATTAACCGTCGCACGGCTGAGCCAAACTACCAACTACGAAACAACCTTGTAACCGGCAATGTGACGGGGCTTGGTTATTTTCACGATGACGTTGGGTATGCTACTTCAATCGGTTTTCGTGATCCGACCAGCAGTGACGACCTGTTCAGGTTTCGGGCGACCAGTGCCACCCCGCACTTTGCACGCCATCCTCGGACTGTTGTGGGTGCCCCGGCAGTCACGGTATTTCGTTCCTTTGCTACGTTACCGGCAACTGAATTGAAGGAGTCACTGAACCATCGTCGTGGTGTTCAGCCATTTGATGCAACAGTCTCCGGGTATACCGTACGGCCTCATCAAGATACTTCTGGCTTGGCTGGTGGAACGAACCGCCCACTACTCACCCGCCGGCAGCCCGATGGGCGTGTGTTGCAAGTAACCGCATCACCGCTGCTTGGTGTTCGCAGGCAGTTGCTTGATCCACGCG
>CAUZIY010000016.1:0-32847 GCA_963579995.1 Phycisphaerae bacterium | reverse complement strand
CCGGGATATCGTTTGTGGATATCGATTAATCTGGCCTTGAGTTCTTTCGTCAAACCGTCTTTATGTGGATATACATGTAGATGCCACGGCATCCCCTTCGCAACGGTCCTATCTAAGATCTGAGGTTTCGGCTTCCAAACCAAAACGGAGGATAGCTTCACATCATGGTATTCATTGGCATCAAATGTTCTAGGGACAAGTGTTAATGCCATGGTTGTAAAGGGGTGGCTGCGAACCCAACGCTTTCCACGGCCAAGTTCCGGCTTAGATTGTCCTGAGCATCCAAACGCACCGAAAAGAAATACCACAATGCTCAGGCCAATGCATATCGTTAAAAACCGTTTCATATGGCTACTCCTTCAAAGAAACTTTCGATATTGATAAGGGCGGCCGTCTCTGACTTATCTGCCACATCACTATGATTCCACACCACATGCACGGCTTGCCTTGGGGCCACTAGGACTGGGCAACTACATGTGTGTGCCACAATTGAATACGCAACGATGAGTTCTAGCACCTTGACATACCCTCGATAGCCACAACGCGGACCGGACATGAATCCAGACCATGAATGGGTAAGGGCGTAAAGGTAATCATAAAGGTATCTGTTTTTAATTGGTCAATATTATGGACCACCTCTAAAAGAAGAATATCGTTCCCTAGTAGTAATTCATGGCAGGCGATACAACCTTCTATATGGTTTTCAATGGCAATCCCATCACCCCAACCCACACACTTAACTCCCTTTTCTAGGAACCATCGTGCAGCTTCTTCAGACATGTCCGGCCTCTGATCATCAGGTGAAGTGACAAACGGTGTACTGTGAAATGGAGAGTCTAAAAGAACCACATCCCCTGCCTTTACCTTACCCGCATCGGCTTGGTCCAGATCTTCGCACCGAATCAGTTCGCGTGGACGAACGCTTTGAAGATTTAACAGAACACCTCTACCCAAGCAGCGGTCAACCGGCAGTTGCATGCCATCCTTCCACTGATCGTTAAAGTGGTAAGGGAATTCAAGGTGCGTTCCCAGGTGAGAGGTAATGTCCATATGAGTGTGGCAGGCCTCTACGCCCCCAATATAGGTCTGGTGGCGATGAAGCTTACAGCGCCGCTGCTCGGTAGCTGGATCCAGTGGCTTTGACAGGTCCACCACTCTCAATCGATTATAATCCAGTTGGGCAATATCAATCATAAAATAGTGCCTTCATAATACTTAAGATCCATCAGCATAACATCCGTCTCACCTTGTAGCCCATGGCGTCGTGCTTGTTAACGCTGGCGACACCATGGTTTTAATGCTCTGTTACGATCTGATTTATGAACAATAAACCAGACAAGGGTCGCGGCGGTCGCCGCCACCAGCTCCTCTATAACAACGATCGTGGTTTTTTCTACTACCTCGAACCCTCCACAGGTGTCGCGGGAATCACCAATGAACTTATTGGCAGGCTGCGCGGCACAAGGATAGACACGTTAATTACAAGAATTGACCGTGGGAACCTGGTTCCAATGTACGACAGCCGAATCGAGGGCAAGGTAGGCAAGGGAGAGGCCACCTTTCCAAACGTTGAGGTATGGCGTCATACGGAGTGCCTGCGACGCTTATTCGACAGAAATATTGATCCATGGGAAGAGGTGTTTAAAGAATGCCGCCGTGAAGGAATGGAGGCATTCGCCGGCATTCGCATGAATGACCTGCACCACACAAAAATGAAGAAAGCGTTTACGGTCTGGGATTCATTTTATCTCAGTAACATTACAAGAAACTCCAAATATTATATTGGACAGGATTATGCTCATTTTGCCCCACTGGGAACCGTCATTGGAAAAGCTGATCTAAGCAAGGTACTCAATTTTATTCACGACGAAGTACGGGCACATCGTGTTGCCATCGTGACTGAACTCATTGAACGTTACGATCTTGACGGTATAGAGTTGGATTTCCAACGCCATGGCTTGTATTTCGGAAAGTCACAAGTTCCTGATGGCCTCAAGCTGATGACCTGCATGCTCCAGGAAATACGCGGTGTCCTGAACCAGTTCGAAAGGGAAAGAGGCCATCCGATTTGCCTGGCGGTACGGGTACCATCAAGCATTGATCTATGCATCGCATCGGGATTGGATGTGCCGACGTGGGTGGGCGAGGAGATTATCGATATCCTGGAACTTTCGGCAATCGGAATTACTGAATTCGACATCCCCATCGACCCATTTGTAAAACTCGCGGAAAGCACTTCCTGCGAAATCATTCCGGCGTTTGAATACATGACGCAGCCGCCTTATGTCCGGTACCTTCCTCAAATGGCACGTGCATCCGCTGCTTGGTATTACCATCAGAATGTTGACGGCATTGCATTTCACAATGACCATTTTTTCTACGAACCATTTTCCGATTTCAGTGATGGAACCCTGAAGGTATATGAACCCATCACGCACCGGGTCTTGTACAGCGAATGCCACGACCCGATGACCATTCGCCATCGATCCAAGCGCTATGCAATCAGCGCCGAACTCAAGCAGTGGCCCTCATACCCCAAACCGCTGCCAACCACATGGACACGTACCGATGTGGGACATACGAAACACTTTAATATCAATATCGCAGATGACATGAAATCCGCCGCCGAATCAGCATTACTCGAAACCACAGAACTAAGACTTCTTTTCAAGGGAATATGCGAACAGGACATTCTCGACGTATCGTTTAATGGACACGCACTTAATGCCCAACAGCGTGAAACTTCAAGTATTGGAATAGGTAACCAGCATAGTCATGGGGACAATTATCTGCATCGTTGGACCTTGGATCCAGGGTGGATAGCAACTGGCAACAATGCAATTGATATCACGCTTGCCCTGGCGGAAACGACAATTTCCGCCCCCATTGAACTATTTGGTGTCGAAGTGGACATTAACTATCGTAACCTACCGTCAAAATGACTGACGCAACCAATTCTTATGGAAATTCAGCCCGGTAGGAAATATGCGAGACGCAACAACATGAAGAAGAAAAAGAAGAACCTTGACATTAAACCCACCTTTGTGGTTTCCACCAACGGCGATGATACATGGTCGGGAAGATTCTCTGAACCCAATGCACAGTATTCCGACGGGCCATTCGCAACACTTACCCGTGCACGTGATGCGGTCAGAGAACTCAGTTCACAAGGAAAACCTTGTGAACCCATCACAATCATGGTGCGAGGTGGCCACTACTATCTTTCGGAAACACTTGAACTCACAAAGGAAGACAGCGGATCTCCACAATCTCCAATCAGCTACAGGGCTTATCCCGGCGAGCAACCCGTTCTTAGCGGTGGCCGTCGCCTGACCGATTGGCAACCGCATAAGGATAAGATTCTCAAGTGCCCTATTGCTGATGCCAGTGGTAGACGCTGAAAATTTCGTCAACTTTTTCTTGACGGCCACCGCCAAATCCGTGCCCGCTTTCCAAACCTCGACCCGCACGACCCTATTTTTAGTGGCTGGGCATTCGCTGAAGACCCCATTAATAAAAATAGCACTAAGTCATTTCGGTTCTCAAGCGGAACATTTCCCCGTCGGTGGAAGCAACCATGGCAAGGGGAGGTTTATATTGTCGTTGGCAAATATGGTAGTTACACGCTACCAATTCATAACGTTGACTGGGACACTCGGGTCATATCCGTCACACAGGAACCCCGACAGTTTGATCGCTTCCCCTATTTCCGGCCCATTCCTTTTTCTGCCAATGACAGGTTCTACGTCGAAAACCTTCTGGAGGAACTGGACCAACCAGGCGAATGGTGCCTTGATAGCGAAGCGGGTGTTGTTTACTTCTGGCCGCCCGATGATCTTAAAGATTCCTCTCGAATCGTGGCACCTGCCCTTGGCACGCTGGTGTTCATGAATTGGACTTCATGGGTCACATTTTCAGGCTTCACATTTACAGAAACAACTACGGGCGACAATATGCAACGTGACGGTTATGAGGGCTACGGATCACAACAACCCATGCCGGGCAAGGATTACTGTGGCGAAGCCGTCCGCATGCGTGGAACCGCCCACTGCAATGTTTCAAACAACCACTTCCTCAATGTGGGCGGCAATGCTGTCTATATGGAAGACTACAACGAACGCAGTACCATCTCTGGAAACGAAATCGCGTACCCTGGCAAGAATGGAATCTGCATCCTTGGGAGCCACTATGAAACAGGTATGGAACCCACACTCATTCGCCACCCGCTTTTCTGTCATATTGAGGACAACCACATCCATCACATTGGTGTGTTTGACAACTATGCATCGGGAATTATCGTCGGCATAGGTCAGGGAAACGTCATTGGGCACAACCTGGTCGAGTACACACCGCACATGGCAATCTGCTTTGGCAATAGTGGTTATGGAAGAAATATTTTTAAGTACAATAAGATTAAAAATGCGTGTCTGGAAATTTGTGACACAGGTGCCATCGTCGGATGGATGGAGGATCCGGCTCACCATGCACGCAAAGATGCCGAACGGTCCGGTCATGTAATCCGATATAATTGGATTGCAGGTGCACCGGGCTGCAAGGTGGAGCAAGACGGCCGACTCACATCCGATCCCCATAGCGTACAGGGCATCTACCTCGATAACATGACGAGTAACTGCTTCGTTTACGGCAACATCATCAACGATGCAGGGACGGCCATCTGGGTCAATATGGGCAAGAACAATGTTATCGAAAATAACATCATCGTAAACTGCAAATGGGCAGTCTGGTTTCAGGCATTTCACACTTGCTTCCCACAGATGTATGGCTTTGCTACTGGGAACCGCTTCTGCACTAACATCTACTGCCGGTTAACCCCTAGCAACATCCCCTTGCCTGAAAGGACCGATACCCCAATGTACGGTCTGCGCGATATCAAGGGTGATGAACCGATTGAACGCCTGGTTTCACAAATTGATAACAACCTGCTTTATGATGACAGTGGCAATGACTGGAAGGTCGAGATTGCAATTGGCAAAAGGAAATCCGTGATCCGCTCGTTGAACGAATGGCAAGAATCGGGATTCGACACCCATTCAAAAATTGCTGATCCACAATTTACTGATCCGGAAAAGAGCAACTTTCATCTCATGCCGCAATCTCCTGCCTTGGAACTTGGTTTTCAGCCGATTCCCATCGACCAGATTGGCATCCGGCACAATTCAGGGCCATTGGATTGATTACGTTCCAACATTCCATCAGGAACTCCTGACGGGATCCAACTTCCAATATATGCAACGATATTTGGATAAACTCCGTGGAACGAAACACCTTGCCCGCCCCGAATAGCACCCACTAGAATCAGAAACGTGACATAGACGAACTAGTACACCACAAGGAACATACGGATGGCCCCATCAAAACTCATCGTGTTTATGGTATAATGAAGGTAATCTGATTCGCACTTCCATTCTAGAGGAATTAGAGATGCGTCATCTAAAATTCCATGCTTTAAAAGCGGATCAATATCCAAATTTCTACGCTATACCTGCCTTTACTCTCATTGAACTGCTCGTCGTTATTTCGATCATTTCTCTATTGATTGGCATGCTACTACCCTCCATCGAGAAGGCGAGGGCATCGGGCGAACAGGTGGTCTGCCAGAATAACCTGCGGCAAATGGGCACTGCGCTACGAAGCTATGTTTCAGAATGGAATGATTGGCTACCAGCCTTTGAAGTCTGGTACATGCATCATAATCGCGCACCGTTACGGGTTGACATGCAGGGCAACTCATGGTTCTGGCCAAAGAAACACGATGAAATTGGATCCCAGATGAACGCTTACCTGGATCCAGCCGGTGATGCGAACTCTAATATTCTCAATACCACCGATGGAATTACATGTCCAAGTTGGCTGGGTGAGCAAAACATATATGATGATCCTTCAGGGGGGATGTATTTCAACAGTACCCGTGGAGCGGTTGAGAATGATCGCGTCCCCTACGGTTACAACTACGCCTTTCTAGGATCGCAACACGTGGTCAATCCGGCCCCAAAAAAATGGTTCTATCGAAAGCTTGGTGATATTAAATTTCCGAGTAATATCATTTCCGATGCAGACAATGGTTTTTCCGTGCCGGGCGGATCACATGGCTATCACCATTTCGCGAGGGTGAATCGGACCGAACCAATCCAAGCTGAATCAGTCGACATGTTGCCTGAATATCGAGAGGAATTGATATTTCCCATTGGTGAACGACATCTCCAAGGTGGTAATGCCGTCTGCCTAGATGGCCACACTGATTGGGAAACCCAAGCACGTTGGCACAGGGCAGATAATGCCCATCGCTGGCAGGAAAAAGACACCAACCTCTATCGCTACGAGAAAAGGTGAACACTGCCATTCATCATTCGTTGTGGCCACTGCAAATCAGCCAGACTGAACACAGTCCGTCAACCCGCCATATCCTCGACAATCACCTGATGATGCATTGACCACAGTTGCTCTATACTTGCATGTCCACCTTGCACTAAAACCGATTGTTGGAATGCTCCAGTTCCAGTAAAAATTTAAACCACATTTCAAAAAGGACATTCACCATCTTCCCCGCGACACCAGATACAATATTGATGTATCCGGACAAGCATCCAACCACACTCCATCGCTCTGCGCCACCCTCAACGCCAAACCCTGTGCCAGGACCACGAGACCGCCGCCTTATTCCAGAAAAACGTGATCTAACCATTGAGGTTCCATGGCTACCTGGGAATATATTTCACTATTGGATTCCGGAAAATATCGCTGGCACGGCAATTCATGAACATGAACCCTGGACCTTGGACAGTTCCAAGAATGAGTTGGGTTACCAATACCGTAATAAGACCATGTCATTCCAGGTCGCGGTAACCCCCGGATCTGATGAGTTGTCAGTCAATATCGACTTGGAGAATACGAGTAATGAGACATGGGTGGATCGCTTCATAAACTGTTGTTTGGGCCTTTGGGATGCACCGAACTTGGCAGAAGACAAGACGATGCAGCGTACCTTTGTACGTCAAGATGGTCGACTTCGATCACTGCATGAAATCAATCCGTGGGCTGGGGCGGAATCTCTTAAAACCTTTTACCCTTTGCAGAACCATCAACACCACCCATGCTGGCAGATTCAGACATCCATTCGAAAACTGTGCCCACGACCCGTTGAAGAAGGCGTCATAATGACCTCAAGCATTGATGGTCAATTCACAGTTGCAGTCGCCTTTTCGCCACCCGTTCTGTGTGTATTCAACAACACCGATTCAGCCTTCGCGTGTATTCACGCAATGCCCCTGATCAGCCATCTCAAACCTGGACAATGCATGCGCGTAACAGGAAAAGTCTACTTCGAACGCGGTGGCCCGGAAGCCTGTTGGCAGCGATACAACTCGGATTTGCAGTTATGGACTTCATAACGCATGATGGCATTCATGTAGATTATTTGCCATCCTCTTAATGGGAATTTACACCTTGAACCATATTGATAAATTACAAGACAAATGGAACCGGGGAGAAGTCTGTATTGGAACAGCCGTCCAATTAACGGATCCAACTATTAGTGAGTTACTTGGTGAAGCCGGTTACGACTTTATCTGGGTGGATTGTGAACATGCATCATTAGGACTCACGGATACACTCAACCACCTGCGCGCGGCGCGGGGAGCCGGTACAGCAACGTTTATTCGTGTACCGTCTAATGATCCAGTGATCATGAAACCCTACCTTGAGCTACATCCTGCTGCTATTATTGTTCCACGCATCAACAACCTGGAAGACGCCAAACAAGCTATTGAGAGTTTCCGTTATCCACCTAATGGAATTCGCGGTTTTGGACCAGCCCGCGGGGTAAGATTCGGTAAGATTTCCGCGCCGGAATATCTTGAACAGGTCGAGCAGCAGATGCTGCTTATCCTTCAAATCGAACATATTGACGCCGTCAATCAGATTGATGCCATCTTGGACCTGCCAGGAGTTGGGAGCATCGTCACTGGCCCGGCAGACTTGAGTGGATCGATGGGTTTCATGAATGAATTCGGCCATCCAAAGGTAGTTGAAGCAATTGAAACGGTATACAAATCTGCAATCAAGAAAGGCATTCCCACAGGACACCCGACCAGTTCCGATCCACAAGGTCTCAGAAAATGGATCGGCCTTGGCTTGTCTTGGATCTCTGTGGACGGTGATTGGGTTACCCTTTATCAACATGCAAAACGCGTGGTGGATGATATTCGCCAGATCAGTTCATCTTAGATTTCAAAAACTCTTTGGAACTATACCGCAACCACCAGGGCCATCGGCAACCAACACCCATCAATATGAATTGGCGGCAAAAGGATGAAGCTATACATTTACATCCAACGATGACCCAGAGCTCATGAAATGCCCTACCAGGTATTCATGTTGTAGTAGGATCGATATCTGCCCTGGATTATTTTTCTAGAGGGAAGCACAAGCCACCGGATCTACTTTCGAATAAATGACCTTGCTTCTAACAGGACCACCATGATGTCCTTTATCCCTAGAAACACAGATGATAAAACGAGTGGAAAAAATGTATAGTTTATCCATCTGTGCAGACACGCTGTTCTGTGAGTTACCATTCGAACAACGGGTGAAGCAGATTACAGACGCCGGCTACCCAGTAGAATTCTGGACCTGGCAGGGCCGTGATATTGACGCACTTGCCCGTGACCCCAACATCAATATTATTTCGTTCCTGGGCAGTAACGAAGGGAGCTTAGTCCATCCGTCAGGGCTGAATGCCTTCCTTGAAAGTGCCGCGCAGACCATTCCTATTGCACAGCAGCTTCAGTGCCAACAGCTGGTCCTTCTTACAGGCCCCCTCAACGCCAAAGGTGAGACGGATCACCCAATTGCAACCCACCCAGCAACTCGATGGATCACGGCCTACAAGGGCCTGTGTCAGATGGCTGAAATAGCTGAAAAACATGACCTGATCTATAACCTTGAAACTCTAAATACGAAAATTGACCATATTGGCTATCCACTGCCCCTTGTTGAAGATGCCGTACACCTCATTGAACAGGTGGGCAGTCCCAGGATTAAAATCCTGTTAGACATCTACCACGTACAGATTCAAGAGGGAAATGTGCTCGATCTAATTCACAAATATGCGAATCACATCGGTCACGTTCATATCGCCGACGTGCCCGGTAGGCATGAGCCCGGCACGGGTGAAATCAACTATCCACAAGTCTCCGCGGCGCTTCGTGATATAGGATATGAGGGCGCCGTTGGACTTGAGTGCTACCCGCAACGTGACAGCCATGAAGCGATGGTTCAGTTTAAGGAGATGTTTTCCTGAGTATGAAAGGACGCATGATTGTCTTGTCCATCGTGGCAATGGTGCCGTGCCACAACGCATGCACCAAACCAGTAGACACACGAGAACAGAAAATGGCTATAACGTCAGTCCAATGCAGAGCCATCAATAGTCCTGTTGATGACCTGGGTGTCGACCATCCCATGAGATACAAATGCTGCACGCCCCTACCCCTAAGACAATTCTGGCATGGACCGGAACAGTTTCCTTCTGAAAACGGCACCGCTTACGTGGGCGCGACAGAAGAGTTTCTGGTCTTCTACGCATGTTTCCAAGACAGTGATATCTTCTCACACGCCACCGATGACAATCAGAAGATGTGGGAACTAGGTGATGTAGCTGAATTTTTCATCAAACCCGAAAGCGACCGGACGGACTACTGGGAGATCCATGTTACCCCAAACGATTTCATGTTGGATCTTCATATCCCTGATCGCGACCAGTTCTTCAGCAGCGATGTGTCATGGGAACAGGTGAGCACGCCCAACAGCCACGCCATAAAGCATGTAGCCGTCATGGACGGTAAATGGTCCGTAGAACTTTCAATCCCATGGGCCACCTTTGGCTTGCATTCTCCCCCACCAAGAGGCTCCGTGTGGCGGATTGCTGTATGCCGGTATAACTATAACGGCGGCATGAACCAACCGGAACACTCCTCAACCGCCGCCTTGACCAAGCTTAACTTTCACCAGCATGAGAACTATATGAAATTAAAATTCTGATGGTGACAAATGCAAGGCAAGGCAAGGCAAGCCAGGTGGACTTCTCCACCTAAACTTTCAACAGCCGCGCACCATCTTCAGCAAGCTGTACTTTGCCTTGATCCGGAAGACTCCGCCACCGGAGCAAATGTTGACGCAACACTTGGATAAAGTGCTCATTGGTCCGACGCCACGAGACGGGGCTTCCCGTGAGATGCTCTACCTCAATTGCCACCTGATAGATTGTGGGATCTGAACTAGGCTTGACCGATATAGCTACCGATTGGCTTACCCCCAAATCATATGGACGTAACCAAACAGTAGTTGCCACCGAAATCTGTGCTCGTCCATCGGGCCAGGTCACATAGATATTCGGCGATGCAGCCGTAAACTCACCCGAGGAATCTTCGCCGTACCCATCAAACCAAGTACTTACAAATGGTACCGCCCCCAATATATCGCGTCCAATGTAGGTAAATGGAAGATCAAACCTTAAGCACCCTGGCTTGTGTTCTGGTGGCAATGACCACTTAACATGTTCAGACGGTGCCGCCACACGAGCCGCCAAGTAAGCTGGCACAAAACTGGAGGCGATTACGACCGCCATCAGTGTAAGACTCACATAGATGGCACTGCGGCTGGAATAGTTCATGCTCAATCCAAGGAAACCATCACCTAGGTGTGAAATCCACTGCAACCCCAGTGCAAGAAGATATCCTGCCACGACACCTATGACAGCATAAACAAGACTTTCAGCCAGAAACAGATAAAAGATATGCCGCGGTGACAAACCAACCGCCGAATAGATCGATATCTCTTTTGTACGCTCGTAAACACTACCCAGCATGGTGTTAAGTACAATGAAAGATGCAACAAGAATAGGTACCAGAATGTCGGCATATCCTTCCAAACCCACCGAACGTAACCTTGCACCGAAGAAAGCCAGCCCATCGATCGCATACCTCGCAAACTGAGGTGATTGATCGAGTAACTGGCCAATACATTGATGAATTGTTCCATAGGGAAGATCGTCAAACAGGAGAACTGCTGAAGTGAAATCATTAGGACCCACCACCGAAGGGCTTCTTCCACGCCTTGTTATTACTGGATCAAAGTGGAGAAGCATCATCTCCGCAGCAGGCACACGCTCAACGGAAACCTGTGCTGAACCCGACTGACCGGCCAGCCGGTCAAACTGCGCCTTGCTCCTGGCGCCCAACCTGGATTCACGCCCTCCCTGGGGGGGCAGCAAAGGCTCTTGATCGGCATCCCGTAGAGCCGCAAACTTCCTGCTGTCAAAAACCCCGAACACGGCTAACGGGCGGCCTTGAAACCAAACTTTTATCTTGTCCTTTACAACAGAGATTGGCTTAAGTCCCAACTCGCGCGCCATTGCATCTGACAAATAGCAAAAGTCCCTGTCAGATGGGCTAAACCATTTTCCACCGGCAAGCAGCGTCTTATCCATCCCCGTCACACGTGATTCTTCACTCTCGACATGAAGAATCCCAAAGGGATAGCTGTGGCGAATTGGTCCTTCATCAGGTTCATATGAAACAATGTATTCATGCTCCTGGGAGTATCCACGTCTTGAGACCAGCTTTCCTTGATCTTTAAATGCACGCTGAGTAGCATTCATGGAGGCATATTCACGAAACAACACTCCATTGAACGCGGCCGATCCAACTACAACTTGCCGCTGTTTAAGTTGAGGACGCGGCGCAGTAAAACTAATTAAACAAAAACTGATCAGCATAAGGGTGAGAGCAGTACATGCTGTTCGCATTTTCCGCTTACGCATGTTGCCGACGCCAAGGGAAAACGCCGATCCAGCAGCGCCCAATGGTGAGGAGTCCTCTGTCGCAGCAGCATTTCCGCTACGACGCCATGCTCGCAAACGCTCCGAGAACTTGCCAAGCACAAAACCTAGAATTAATAGGCAGAGAATAAAGATCACGAAACCAACCAAAACCACCACGGAAGACGACAGCAATTGATAGGCAGGATGGGTCAGCCGAATGACGCCAAACACACCAAGAAACACCACGAAGATTCCTGCCAGCCTCGCCCGAATATCTGAAAACCCAAAGATCAGCCGCTCAGCAAAAAATGAAAATGGGACAATCAAAAACATGTAAAGCATGATGCCGCCGACGGCATCGAAAACCACCAAGCGGATCTGCGGATAAGCACGCATGGAAATACCAAGCGATGCATTGAGATCACGATAAGCATCGGCATATCGCCTAGATGCCAGTGCCCTGAGTCCCTGTTCAAGCTTATCGCTGCTGCGCTGATTCAGCTCAACTGTGACTGGATCTGCAACACCTGTTGCCTTTTGCCCACGAACTCGTTCGTCATTACTCAAGGCAACACTCAGGGCGCTATCAGCCTCTTGAAAGATGATTTGCCGATCTCGGCCAGCCAGATAACCATCACCCCAAAAATCAATCTGCTCTCTAGTTTCCCAACTAGCCGGCCGATGCCCCAAAAGAAATCCGCGAGTCTCCAAGCCTGTGTGCGAGAAAATTCGAACCCCCAGGTTTGCACCCTGATTATGCAGTGTTTTATAAATCACATAGAAGCGGTCACCCGGCTTCATGAAAATCGTCGCACCTTGCTCCCAGTGTTCTGCTAATGAAAACTCTGTCGGCGGTGTCCGAAAACGAGCATCAAGGACTTCAAGCGATACCGCATGCCCACCGGCATCAAAGGTCCCGTACATATCCGTTGGTGCCAAACGGGCAAGCAAGATGGTTCGACGTGTTTCTAGTTCGTTGTAAAATGGATCAGAACCCTCCTTGGCAACCTGTGTTGGAAAACGCAATCCTTCCGGCCCCATATCCTTAGCACCCGTAAGTTGACCGGTAGGATTGTAAATTGTGTAGGCCTCGGCAATTGCCATGTTCGGTGTATGGACATCCACTGCGGGGAAACGGAAGGTACCGTCGTGCGTCTTCTGGAGGTAGTAGGAGCCACTACTTCGGCCCTTGAAGACCACGATCGCATCCGCCACCCGCTGTGAAGGCAACAAGGAATTCGAAGCACCGAGGGATAATACATCACCACCAAAGTCGGAAAACCAGTTCACTACTCCCGATGCCGCCTTGCCGGCAAACTCCATCTGCTCGGCACCAGAAGCAATCTGGGCTGCCAACCCAACCATCAACTGCGTCTGCTGAACCAGTGACTTAAAGTCAACTTTGGTATCGAGCGGTGTTTGGTAGGTCAAAGTCTGACGGTTACTGGAAAACAGAATTGCCGGGTGTTGGCCAGCGTTCAGACTTTTCTGCTGGCTCAACTCAAGGAATTTCCCTGGCCTTTGGGGTGAAGGTTCCCAGTGTGAATAGCCGGCCCCTGGGAACTGACCCCTATGTTGGGGGTGACGAGCGGCCTGCATGTTCGTGAAATAATTGCCGAATGCTGATTTATCGCCAGTTGATATCCCCTTCCATTTCAACCACGCAGCCACAATTCCATCGCGTCCACCTTCGAGCATATCGCATAAATGCTGATCCCCCCCATAGGCCATGTGACCACCCAAACCAGATGGATCGACAAAAATAAAGTAGTTCGGTGCATAAAGCTCAAACAACTCGGCAACCTTTATCGTATCCTGCTGATATCGCAATGCGTCGCCGGCACGACGGCGCATTGTCTGCACTTGCTCGTAGAACATCTCACGCGCACCCGATTCATCAAGAACATCTTCATAGAACTCTTTGACATCCGTAAGATTAGCGCTTACCGCCGCCAATGCCCGGCGCTGGCGCCGTGAGGCACCCTGCAACGCTTCGTACACATCACCCTGCTCCGGCCGTCCTGCACTCACCCAACCAACCCGTGCCATTTCTGCGGCACGTTGCATATCTGCAACATGACCAGAAATAATTCTTTCCATCACTGCAGAAAGCGCACGTTGTGCGGACAGACCGTGCATGGACCACAATTCCGCTTCACCATCCTGATCCAAAGCCCAGTAGTCGATGCCGAACAAAGCCTGTGCTGCCATGTCAATCGCCAATTGACTCTTCTGCGCCTTGTACAATCTCTTTTCGAGCAGCCCGAAATTTTCTGGAAAATCGCCCATCCCTCCGAACGAATCGAACATGCGACGCATCCCCTCTGATGCCTGGTAACGTCCGCTCAACGCCGCGAAGATGACTGGCCGTGAAAGCCCATGCTGCTGGGGCGTTAGACTGCGCGCCATTGCGATCAATGAAGTGATTGAGGCCGCGTCCCGATACCCCGGCGCCAATTCAGGAACGACCGACCATGAATCAGTGTTGGCGATTAATGTAATGGCTTCGGTGGAGGGATGATCTGGTCGCAGCAGACCAAATACGTTACGAATCTCCTTGACCTGCCAATCAACACGTGCAACGATGCGAACCCGCTTACCAATCAACTGGCTGGCATCACCCGAAATCAAAAACCTTGGCATGTCGCCTGGAAATTTGAGGATTTTTCTGTAATAAGCCAAGGGATTCGTATTCGCTTGAAAAAGGATTGCCCTAGGACCAAGCTTCGCCGTATCAAGCCAATCAAAACCCGGTTTCATCTGCGTGACCAGGGCAATCTTGTCTGTTACATCCTTGCCCTCCAAGTCCTCCAGAGAACCGGTGCCAACATCCAAGACCTCGGCGACAATTCCTTCCGATGGTGTTGTACACGTACGGACCAAGTTGGGCCAGAAGGGATGAATCTCAACTGGCATCCCCGGGTTCATCCTGGCGAGCGCACCGCCACCTTCCAAGGTGATCTGGCATTGGCGGGTGACCGGGACGGTGACCGGGAAAGATTGAATTACAACCTCAAGTCCCAGGCGATTAAATTCTTCCTCGACCCATTCGGACAACTCACTTTCTGCTTGCGTTCCCGATAGCCTTGACGCTTCCTTGACAACCCGAGTATGCACCTCCTGAATTTCATCTTGGCGTATTGCCCCAAACAGAGTGCCAAACTCGATCTTCTGGGTAAGAGTGGCACGCATCTGGGTGGTTTGGGCTGGAATCTCTTGCTGCGACCATAGGGCAAGCAAGAGGGTCACCACTATCGAAATGGCAAGAATGATTAGAGTGAATCCAAAACGTTTCATCTACTGGCCCTTACCCTTAAGATCATCAACCAAAGGGGATGTACCGATCGATAACCAAACCATAGCCAACCAGGCATGGGGATTGAACCCGTACACGACCCCGACAACATCATTCTAATTGAATGAGAATTTAAGGTGGCAACAGAAAGAGGCATTGTTTCCAATCGCAGCCCCTTTATGGCTCTCCAAATTTTTCTTGGGATGTCATTCTAAACGGGTCAACGCGGCAAACAGCTCTGATTCTGTCAAATCCACAGCCTGACCAAACGCACTGACGCGAACGCGAGGAGCAAATAATATCAGATCAGGTAGAATCTGAGACTCTTCACTTTCGTTGACGGATCTCCCCATCCCCCGGGTCGCACCAGCTTAGGTTTGTCCTGAGCCTGCTATCGTTCAGGCAATATCAAAGATGGCAGCCTCTATATAGCGTATGGGTTCATCAGCGTCACCCCAGTAGTAGACCGAAATGATACGGCCGTCGTGACGCTGAATGGTACATGGTTCACCAATGTCGGAAATGGTGCCCCCGAAGACGACGCCATCGTGGGCCCAGGCCTGTAGCAGCGAATTCGATCCTGAGATGTGCTCACCCTCACGTACGGACCAACCGCTGCTGTTGCTCCACGTATGGCCGGCGTCGTCGCTGATGGCGATACGCATGCTCGGGATGTGGCGATCGCTCCATGTGAACAGTAGCCGCCCGTCCTGCAGGCAGATCACGCTGGTGGCCGAGCCGGTCACGCGAAAAGGCATCAACGTCACCGGACTCCACGTGCGGCCATCGTCTAGAGAACGCGCCAACCAAGCGGCCACTTCCCGCGCCCGGCGGCCGTCGGCCAGTTCGATCCACTCCTGGCTGTGCATCGTGGCGATCATCTCGCCGTCAGGCATGCGTACAAGCGAGGCCTGGTGATAGCGGCGTTTGCCGGCGGTGTCGAGGGCGATGATAGAACCGTCACCCCAGGTCTTTCCCCGGTCGTGGGAGCGTACAACGCACTGGGGATGCTGCTGGACCTGCTCCCTGTGACGGAAGCTGAAACCGCCGCAGAGAGGTGCTAATAGAGTTCCGTCAGGCAACTCGATCATAGGAGCATGGATCGCTGACTTCGTCAAAGGTGATGGCAATAGCGGCGTTGGCTCGTCCCACGTGTGTCCGCCGTCGGTCGAGCGACGAGCCCAGTCGATGCCGTAAATGGACTGTGACCAGCCTGCGCAGCTCTCATCGTCTGCCAGACGCAAGACACACTCATAGGGATTAGACTGCGAGCTCATGGCATAGATAAAAAGCACGAGCTTGTCACTCGCTGTACTCACAGAACACTGTTCCATGGGGAATGTGCCGGTCAGTTGCTGGCGGGTGTCCAGTGGCCACGTCCGTCCGCCGTCAAGCGATCGAATGATCGATCCTCGACAGTCGGGATCTTGATGGTTATGGCGGTTTTTTTTTTCGCTGGGGCAGCGATAGCGAGCTTCTCGGATCGAAACAAGCAGCTCACCGTTGGCCAGTTGAGCGATTTCGGGGAAGGCGGCGTTCCATTCACCCTTTGGATCTCGATAAACGGTAACGTGTTGCAGGTTGCGGACGAGACTGCTGGAAGTAGACATCAGACTCTGTTCCTTTAACTTGTGGCAGTGATTCTGGAGATAGTTGCGAAGTTCACTGTCAACAGCTGACATCAACGTAATACGCTGCTGAGGAGAAACTCTTCGGCAAAGTGACAGACCACGTAATGGCCTGCCGCACTGTCGCGAAGCCCCATAGCAGTGATGAATAAAACCCCTTCCCGTTCAGGAAGACTATAGAATGGAAACACTAAGGAGAAATTTGCCAAAACGATTGACTGGTCATCACACTGGACATTGAACGACCCTTCTGAACAAAGTGCATGCCATGCACCTGCGATGTCTTCCGCATTAAAAATCGTTATATGGTATTTTACTTCATAAACAGGTGATAACGGGTCATTATGATGAATTAATCCAGCATATTTTCAGGCTCTTTCGGATCTACCCACTATGAGTTAGGTAGGGCTGGAATATGAGACATCTAAATTTGAATTTATCCTGACAAATTAATCCACTTCTATTATGGAAGATCCATGTCTAGAAAACCAGACAAAAACACAGACCGCCCAATACCCCGTCCTTCGCTCGTCCAAAGCGACGGAAGGTCCCTCCATGTTGACTTCGAGAACTTCACTGATCGCCTGATCGTTGCCCGCAATGCTGGGGTAATTCTTCAAAAAGGGTCGAGAGCACGCGTCCTGAATAACTTCTCTTTTACCGGTTATCGTTGTGCACATATTGCCTCACTCGGTCCTGGGGAAGAAGCCGAAATGCGTCTCGTATGTGCATGGGATGCACCTGAAGCACGTGATAATACAGTACTGGAATTTCTCTATCGTCCGGTTAAAAACAAGCCGGTGGACCTTGTCAACTGGCCCATCATTCATTGCGCTACGCGTGGCGGCCTGCCCGGAAAGTTTGAACGCCAATATGTTGATGATCCTGTGTGGGGAGCTGATGCACTTCCAGATGAAATACGGATCAACCCAGGAGAGATGGACCGCCTCAAGGAATATGAATACGACCAGAAAACAATCGAGCAGATGCAGGAATCATCAGGTCCCGAGCGGCCGGTATCGATTGAACTGCGATCCAACGGGCTGGCAAGAAACGGAACCTATCGTGTGGATGTCATTGCAGGTAACGGCAATTGCCCGGGTGTCATTGAATCGCTTCCACAGGATGAATGGATTCGCTTTATTCTCCATCGTCAAAGGGGACAGGTGCACCTGTTCGCTGGTCGTGACTCACAAGAACAATTCATCGGCACTTACCCCGATCAACTACCCAACGGAAACCTCTATCAGATCCGATTGGGAAACCCCGATGAACCAACTGCAAAGGGATCAGGCTTCTGGGATGTGGTGCGGCTTGGCAGGCCGTTAAGACGCGGAAAATCCGTGGCACCGCCAGAATCACCGATTGAAAACGTGGGGATACCGGCTCCCAAACCACCACGAACTATTTCAGTAAACAGTGAAAAACAACTTTTAATTGATAACTGGGCCGTGGAAGAACAGCAAAATATAAACCGCACGTTTCACCGCCCGACCAAACACCCTGACAATCCTATCATTAAAGCGGACCAGCCCTGGGAACACGCGTTGTATCTGTTGGGCGGCGTTGAAAAACAACGAAATGGAACCCACCGCATCTGGTATCACGCAGCTGACCCAACGCCGGGGAACCGGAAAAATGCAGCCACGTGCATGGCAACAAGCCCGGATGGCATCCATTGGGACAAGCCCTCCCTTGGACTTTATGAAGTACACGGAACACGCGAGAACAATATCGTCATTCTTGAGCAAGGCTCCTACTCCATTATTCTCAATCCAAATGACCCTCGACCGGAATTTCGCTACAAGGCCCACTGCCGCTGGATAGGGACAAAGGGTTGGATTTCCCCTGATGGACTGCATTGGACTCCTACAGGTGTCCTAAGTAACCAGAGTCTTGATGCGTCCAGCTTCCACTATGACCCGGTTCGCAACCTATACATTGGCACAATCAAGATGAGCATTGGTAACAGGCGCCATCGTGGCTATACCGAAAGCAAAGACTTTATTCGCTGGAGCGATACCTATCTCATGTGCCAGCAAGATGCGTTAGACGCTCCTCGCGATGAAATATATGCCATGCAGATCTGGCGATACGAAAGCCTTTATCTTGCCACCACGAAGATTTTCCACATTGCCACAACGGATACATGTGACATTCATCTTTCTGTCAGCCACAACGGCCAACACTGGCAACGTCCATTTCGTCTAACTGACGGTCCGTTGTTCACTTCGCATGAGGAGCAGGAACTGGATTATAGTAACCCGCATACTCAACCTTTGATTCCCGGCGGGGAACCGGGATCTTGGGACTATGGAAATTTGGATGTGGCCACGACTCCGCCAATCCGTCATGGCGACCAGCTCTACTTCTACTACAGCGGCCGATCAAACAGCCACAGTCGCAATGTTAACAAGGGCGCGAAACATACGCCCGGTGCTATTGGGCTGGCAACTTTACGTGTCGACGGTTTTGTGTCTGCTGATAGTGGTGCTGCCGGCGGAACAATTCTTACCCGTCCACTTCGAATCCAGGGCAAACACCTCTACATGAACGCTAATGCCAAAGATGGTGAAGTTTGTGTTGAAATCCTTGATGGTCGCCGAAAGGCTATCGATGGATTTTCTGCAAAAGACTGCCGCCCTATCCGGTCAGACCGCGTTAAAGTTCAGTGCCGCTGGAAACCCGGTAGTGATCTATCCCAATTACAGGGAAAAACAGTGCGTCTTAGATTTCATATCCGCAATGCCAGTCTCTATGCATTCTGGTCGCAGTAGTACCCGTCAAAGAACCTCCAGTTGATGGGTCACAACTGATTGACTACTTCAGGGGGCCCGGCGTCGGAACGAATCCCATGGACTAAAAAATCGAACGTTACTTTGGACCACCCCACCTCATAGAATGGTTGCCAAGTTACCTGGTGAACACTGACCTGTGGCTCATGTAATTAGGTGTATTGCGCCAGTCTTGGCAAACCAACCCACTGGACCCTAGAAATATGACCGATCCCCCAGACTAATTTTTCCGATAATGTCCTGGACGTCCCTCGAAATGGCCAACTTGAATGCTTTTTCTCCCACTCCGCCCCGTTTAGCTTAGGCATCTGATCTTTCTCCAAAAATATCATCGGCTGACCGATGCCGGCGCTTAAAGCAAGGAGCACTATTTTCAATAATTCACAGCGTAATCAGGGCACTTTGGTTATCCTTTATCCAAAGGATTACGAACAACCGGGACACGGTGAAAGACAACCGCCCCGCATAACCATCAGCGGAGACACTGCCCATGAAATTACACCATTTTTACTGCCCCCTTGTGCTTGGCCTTGTCACGATGACTGGCTGCAGCAGCACCTCTAAAATCAGCGATGCCGACGTGCCACCACCAATCAAATTGGAGAAGCTTGACGCACTTATCAACAATGCACCAAAGCGAACGATGCTCGTCGATGTACGGTCTCCAAAACGATATGCGCAAGGACATCTCCCAAAAGCCATCAATATCCCATTGGCCGAAATCAAAGAAGCCGACCCTCGACTTGCTGGCGCAGAGAATATTGTTGTTTACTCTCAACACTGGAATGATCTTTTATCACGCGCAGCCGCCAAGAAGATGATCTATCTGGGTTACAAGAATATCCATGAATTCCGCGGTGGCACTGATATATGGCAGCGTAATGATCGGATGTTAACCACGGTCACCACCGCCCCCACACCTCTATAAGATCCGGTAATGTGGATTGGTGATAGACAAGACCTTCCCCATAGCTCCGATAGGATTAAGGAAATCCATTCCGCACTGGAGCACTGGATCAAAGCTCACCAAGGACCGTCCGCTGCCACCCACCGCGAATCAAGCCTGGGATAGTTCACCAAACATCGCAGTTCGATAGAGTGCCCATGAGACACATACTACACCAAAAATCGCGACCGTCACCCTCATCCACCCAGTTGTTAACCAGGCCATGCGGCCCTGCATAACAGGTGATTTGCGATCGGATGAGTCCAAGAATTGGAATTGGGGACGACTGACGGCGGATGTGTCAGTGATCTGCTCAAGCAGTTGTGCTCCAACTGGTTTCAATGACAGGTGATGAAAAGCAAGATGCTCCAAAGCCTTCGGATCAGCAACCGTCAAATCGGCATCAACCTGTCTCAGTTCAAGATTTACCCGCTCCCAATCTACAGCATTTGCACGAAGCCATTGCAATTGCGCGGTCGCCTCAGCCAACTGACGATGAGCAGGCAGCAGAACCGCCACGGCCACCAACACCAAACCACCAAGCAAACACAGCCACTCCAGCCCACTCCTGCCCAACCGTATGTAAATCCCTGAATGATCACTGGCCATTGGTCTTTAATATCGTCGCATGGACTCGACCAGCACCAGTGAAGAGGCGTTCTGCCTTGGGTTTGCTGGGATTGTCGGGTAAGATTCAAGGTCCTCTGGGCTCGGTTCGTGGAACATCCCCCAAGAACAGTTCGTTTTCTGTAAGGCCAAGTGAGCATGCGTGTAATACCGCCAGATAATCACCGGAAAACCTCACCTCGTGTATATCTCGAGACATTTGGCTGCCAGATGAATGTTTTGGACTCGCAACTGGTCCAAGGCCAGTTGCGAGCCCTGGGCTATCACTTTGTCGACGACTGGAAATCAGCTGATGTAGTGCTCTATAACACCTGCAGTGTCCGTGACCATGCGGAACACAAGGTCTATAGCCGCCTAGGCCGCGTAGCACAACACAAAACTCTTAACAAGCATCTGTTGGTCGGTGTCATTGGCTGCATGGCAGAACGTGAAGGCGTGGATTTGATCCGCAGGTATCCCCAGATCGACCTGTTGTGCGGGCCGGGCGAGTTGGATCAGATTCCAATGCTCATCGACAATGCCCTCAAGACGGCGCCACATGCCCGACGAACCATAAAGGACAAGGCAGTTGCACTACAGGGCAACACACATCGTCGCTCATCCACACTTGGAGCGGCCGAAGATCGCCTGGAGTTACTTGACTTATCCCGCAGCTTTTCACCGGACGAACACCACGGATCCGCCTATGTACGAATCACACGTGGGTGCAATAAATTCTGCACTTACTGTGTTGTCCCTAATACGCGTGGTGCTGAAATCCATCGCCCACCGGATCATATCATTGAAGAATGTAAAAAACTCGTCGACTGCGGTGTTATCGAAATCACATTACTGGGACAAACTGTCAACCACTATCATTTCGATCACGGCGCCGCAATCAGCGTGGATGGGCTCACTCAACCACAAGTTGGCGGCGCACCATGTACTGACGACCCACATCTTTCCGGCCGGCGAGTCACGCGATTTTCCGATCTTCTGGCCCGCATCCATGATGAAATACCGGATCTACAGCGGCTACGATTCGTCACAAGTTTCCCCCGCGACTTCGGAGATGACATCCTCCAAGTCATACGTGACAAACCGAGAATCTGTCGGTACCTGCACCTGCCCGTACAATCCGGATCCAACCGAATCCTAAAGCTGATGAATAGAGGTTACAGCGTCGAGGAATATATTGATTTGCTACACCGTGTTCGGGCAACTATACCCGAAGCTCAAATTGCCAGCGACATCATCTGCGGTTTTCCCACCGAAACTGAGGCCGACCATCAGGCGACTTGCGACCTGTTGCGCCGGTCAAACTTTAAAAACTGTTTCATTTTTAAGTACTCACCACGTCCCGGAACCGCAGCCATTGAAAGATTTGTTGATGACGTACCAGAAAACATCAAGCGGCAGAGGAACAATGATCTATTAGCCATCCAGAGCCAGGTCAGTACCGCCGTCCATGCACAGTACACTGGCCAAACCGTACGGGTCTTCGTTGAATCACTGAATAAGCGCACAAAGAAACGGCAAAATCATGCCGACCCAGCTGTCACCGTTGGTTGGGAACCAGAAAAGACGATATGTGAACTTTCTGGCCGGACGGATGGCGACCTGATCGTCTCTTTTGAAGGTGAAAAATCCATGATCGGTACGATCGTGGATGTCCACATTAAATCGGCGCTATCACTCACACTCATCGGTCGCACTGAAGCAGAACCAACCACTACATGAATCAGGGTTCCATGAAACTCCTCATCGACGCACACCTCGACATCGCATGGAATGCCCTGTCCTATGATCGAGACCAGCTTCTATCAATTCAGGACCTGCGGGCTGGTGAATCTCACATGTCAGGAAAAAGCCGTGGCAATTGCACCGTCAGCCTCCCGGAGATGCGCAACAGCGGCATCGGTCTTTGCTTAGCAACAGTCCTTAGCCGAGCGTTACCGGATCATCAGAATACAGCAGCCGGCCATCAAACGACCAAGCATGTACGCGATCACTTAGGCCCAATCGGAGAACGGCTACGAAACGATATTATCCTGCGGGAAAATCTAGATTATGCCAACCAAACCATTGCCTGTGCCGCAGCCCAAGGACAGCTTGCCTATTACCAATTATTGGAAGCCGCAGGGCAGTTAAAGATGATCCGTACCGCGGCAGAACTTGATGAACTATGGCTAGGATGGTCAAACGGAGTTGATGGAATACCTGTTGGTTTCATTCTCAGCATGGAGGGTACCGATCCGATCGTGGATCCGGCGCAAGCCCAATTCTGGTGGGACAAGGGCCTGCGTACTGCATGCCTTGCTCATTATGGCCCCAGCACTCATGCGATGGGCACCGGTGGCGATGGCCCCCTTACAAATAAGGGTCGCGAACTGCTGACAATCTTCAATCAACTCGGCATGATCCTCGATTTGGTCCACACTGCAGATACTGCATTGGAACAGGCGCTGGACATCTTCCAAGGGCCCGTGTTCATCAGTCATGGCAACTGCCGGACACTGGTACCCCACGATCGCCAAATCAGCGACGATCAGATCAAGAAGATCACCACGCGAGGTGGTGTAATCGGTGTTGTATTCGACTGCTGGATGCTCAGTAGTAAATGGCAGAAGGGGACACCTGGCAACCAAAGGCCGAGTCTCACGACCGTGGTCGATCATATCGACCACATCTGCCAGATTGCCGGAAGCAGCCAACATGTTGGTATCGGCAGCGACCTTGACGGCGGTTTTGGTGCTGAGCAATCCCCAAAAGAACTGGAGACGATTGCGGATTTACAGAAGCTGGAACCACTTCTTGCACACCGCGGATACAGCGACATGGACATCAATGCCATCTTTCATGAAAACTGGCTCCAGTTTTTCCGTGATGCGTTGCCCTAGCAAACCAATTCCCCCAAACTGAATCGTCCGGTATAGACAATTTCTATGCAAGTGGCGTAGCAGATACCTGGGGAAAGGTGATTTCTAACCAAATCGTGTCTTCATCGAAGCCCACGGTTGCCTGGCCGAGTTCTGCAGGGATGAGCATGGTCTGCCCGCATTTGAATACAACAGTCTCAGCTCCGTTGGCGGGATCGATGGTGCCCCTGCCGGCCAGAACGATCCAAATCGCCGGCTGGTTGTATGGGATTTCCTGACTATAGCCTTCGCTCATTCTAATCTTCTCTATCTGGAACTGATCACAGGTCACCAACCGGGTGACTGTTGTAAACATACCGGCGATGTGTGAGCGGTTTTCGAACTGATGCACATCAGGTGGCGGAAGCATTGCCAGTTCCAGTGCGTGTTCGATATCACTTGATGGACCGTATTGTCCCCAGCCAAACAGTTCCAATGGCTCTTCGCCGGGCATGGCAATTTGGGCCACAACAACCCCCGCACCCAATGCATTGCAGGTTGCCCCGTGCAGAAAGTGGCAGTCGCCGGACTTTACTGGCGTGACAACTAGACATTTCTCGACTTTGTCAAAATCATTTGACTCAATCGCCTGTCTAATTTCGTGAAGGGTTCGATGCGGATTGAATCCCTTATAGATCACCGCACCGGGTTTGGCAGACACGATATACCAGGCCCGGTGTGTCTTTTGGACATTGACAGCACACTTGGTTCCAGCATCGATAAATTGCACAAGCAATGGAAATTTCCCGGAATAAGTCGACTCCAGATCACCCATTAACGTTTTGCCATACTGCTCAATCACATTATCCAGGGACCGCCCAGCCAATGAGCCGTTGTTGACACTTCCTAATTCCAGGGATTCGCCATAACGGACTGACTTATCACCCGGCAGCTGGCGTCCAAGAGCCTCAAGACCACGACCACCCCAATCACGCAATGTGTAAACCGGATCAAATTGAAGTGGATATAGGGGCGGAGTATCGATCATCGTGGTTATCATCTTACCTGCAGTTTAAAGGCGGCGCAGTTATACTCTGGCAATGCAGCCTAGACGAAAAACACGGCAGATCAAGCTGGGCGATGACCAGCACGGCTACGTGACCATTGGCGGTAATGCGCCAGTAAGCGTGCAAACGATGACCGCCGGCTACACATATGAAATTGATAAGTGCATTGCCGAGATCCATAAACTCACAGCTGCCGGCGCGGACCTGGTCCGTGTCGCTGTACCCGAGAGAAAGGATACGGAGGCTCTCAACCAGATCCTGCCACAGGTCACTGTACCAATCGTGGCTGACGTTCATTTCCATTTTCAACGTGCCCTGGAGGCGATCGAAGCCGGGGTGCACAAGATCCGCCTTAATCCTGGGAATATCCAGGATCACACACAGGTTAAAAAGGTCATTGATGCTTGCAAGGAACGACATATTCCCATCCGCATCGGTGTGAACGAGGGGTCAATTGTCGAACGCAGAGACAAAAAAAAGCGGCTCAAGGAACTGGGTGGCGTGTTCTCTGATAACAAACATGGCCACTTTTTGGCCATCATGATCACCAAACTTGAGGAGTATCTAGACATTTTCCAGGAGCGTGACTTCCACAACCTGGTGATCAGTGCCAAGAGCATCGACCCCGTACTTGTAATCAATGCCTACGAAGAAATCTCCACACGCTTTGACTACCCACTCCATTTAGGCGTCACCCATGCTGGGCCAAAAGAAACTGGTGCCATCCGTAGCGTCGTACCGCTTGGCCACCTGCTCGCCAATGGAATTGGCGATACGATTCGTATTAGCTATGCGAACGACCCAATATATGAAGTGGAGGATGGCCTGGAGTTGCTATACGTGCTTGGCCTGCGACAACGGGTGGGCGCTGAACTGATCGCATGCCCCACCTGTGGCCGTATCCAGGTTGACCTGTTCACACTGACACAACAGGTACGCAAAAAGTTGGCTGAACATATTAAACTTCCCATCAAGGTCGCGGTGATGGGCTGCATTGTCAATGGCCCCGGAGAAGCCGAGGGTGCCGACGTCGCGATTTTTGCCGGTGATCGTCGCGGCATTATCTATGTGCAGGGCGAGAAGGTCGCCAACGTATCAGAAGGCGAAATTCTGGATCGACTGGTCGTGGAATGTAAAAATTTCGAGGACCGCGTGAACCGTGGCGAAGCGATGCTCGGGGAAAAGGTGGTCGAAATCCAACCACCTGACCCCATCGGAGACTTGGGTAGCGGCTTTGACAAAATTGCTGCCGGGGACGTCGAACAGATCTCTGCACCAATACCACTTAAGATCAGTAAATCACTGTAACCCGGCGCCATTTATGTAATGTGGGACAAGTTCAAGCAACCGGCAGCCGCCCACTGGCCGTGCCGTTGAAACAAACCGTAGGCCACCACGGCACCTGATCTGGCGGGCCATTGGCGTTAAGCTTTTGCCATGTTCACAAACTGGTCACGAGCCCATATCTACCAATATGCCTTGTTCGCCGTAATTACCGCATTCATGGCGATCTTCATGATCTGGCCTATTGCGCTAACGGTTCGATTTGGGTTTGTGGACACAAATGGTCAATTAACTCTTGAGTACATGCTCGGAATTTTCCGTGACCCGGCCACCTTGACCGCTCTTCGTAATAGTATTGCCATTGCCATCTGCACGACTGGACTGTGTCTTGCTCTCACGCCTCCCCCTTTCCATGCTCGTAACACGTTACGAGTTTATGGGTAAAACCATTGTGACCAGTTTAATCCTGATACCTCTCATCCTGCCACCATTTGTGAGCGTAACCAGACTACGGGCAGTACTTGGACGCTTTGGAGCACTCAACAGCCTACTGGCCTGGTTGGAGATTATCGATGCGAACGGTGTGGGATTGGATTTCCTCGGCGGCGATACCACCAGCGGTCAATTTTGGAGCGTGGTCATCATGGAAGCGCTTCACCTGTATCCAATTCTCTACCTTAATATTACTGCAGCGCTTGCCAATATCGATCCGACCTTGGAAGAGGCCGCCTCAAGTCTCGGCGCTGACCGCTGGACACGACTGCGACGTGTAACTCTACCCCTCATCATGCCCGGTATTTTTGCCGGGACCACGATAGTCTTTATTTGGTCCTTTACGGAACTCGGCACCTCGCTCATGCTCAATTACTATGCCGTTGCACCGGTGCAGATCTTTTAGAAAATCAACGAAGTACAGTCAAACCCGCAACCGTACGCCCTGGTGGTCGTAATGCTATCGGTTGCAGTGGGTCTATACCTGTCAAGCAAGGTGGCCACTGGACATCGTGCCTTCGCCATGCAAACCAGAGCCTCCATTGCCACATCAACCAAACCCCTAAGCGGTATCCTGTCACTGGCTGCGGCAATGTTGTTTGTCCTCATTACCATCTTGGCCATAGCACCACATATTGGCGTGGTGCTCTCGTCCATTAGCACCAAGGGTGCGTGGTACCAATCCATTCTGCCTCGCAACTTCACATTTGAACATTTCCAAAATGCCCTTTCGCACACCCTTGCCACCGGATCAATCCGCAATAGCTTAGCCTATGCCTCGATCGCCACAACGGTGTGTCTTGTCTTGGGGTTTGCAATCGCATATCTCAATATCCGTATTCGCATTACCGGGGGCTGGCTGCTGGATATGCTCGCCATGTTGCCGCTAGCAGTTCCGGGACTGGTCATGGCCTTCGGATACGTGACCATGACTTCACACTGGCCATTCGATGGAAATTCCGTGTTGGGCCATTGGTTCACTGTGGTGGGGCGAAATCCCAACCCATTTGTCTTACTGGTCATTGCCTACGCAATCCGACGGCTACCCTATGTGGTACGTTCGGCATCGGCGGGCCTGGAACAAACAAGTGGGGATTTGGAAGAGGCGCGGCCAACCTTGGTGCAGGAACATTCACGACCATTCGTCGAATTGTCGTTCCATTGATTGCCGCAAACCTCATCGCCGGCGCAATTCTGGCCTTCAGCTTTTCCATGCTGGAAGTGAGTGACTCGCTAATCCTGGCGCAAAAAGAACAACACTACCCCATCACCAAGGCCATCTACGCTCTCTTTGATCGACTGGGGGATGGGCCTTATATTGCCAGTGCCATGGGCGTGTAGGCCATGGCGCTTCTCACGATCACGCTAATCAGCGCCACGTTGATATTGGAAAAACACATGGGCGCCATTTTCCGCGTTTGAAATGCATCGAAAATATGCAGGACGCTACCACTGCTAAGCCCACAAACATTAAACCGTAATAATTTACCTGTAGATCAACCACGATCGACCTTGCATGATCTCATGTCTCTAGATTCAACATTCAATCACTGCAACCATCGCATCAGGGAGATCAGTGAATCGCTGTGGCCACGGGGGAACTCTTTGCCGTACAACTGTGCCGTACCCACGAAATTTAGGATCAAAAGATCATCTGGCACTATCGAGACCTCTCCAGCAGCCATCATGTTCGCAACGCCAGAAAACTCTATCACGTCATCAACTGTACCGTTGTCGTTGTTCACATCATCAAGAACGGTCAGCCCTTCGGTGTGATTCAATCCAAATACGTGCCCAAGTTCGTGGGCCACAACATTTGCCAGCGCCATACTATAGTCATTGAGCCGAATGATCTTCTCACCTCCAGAACTCATTCCGGCAAAAGGCTCCAGGAACATGCGAACTTCATCGCTCTTGTTCATGTTCGCCATGTCAATCTGGCTTGCCAAACCAAACACATCCGGCATGGTGACTTCCGGCACACCAAGGAAAACTTCCGTGAATTCTTCGCCAGATGTGGAGGGATCAACTGTGGTCAAGTAGATGCCATTGTCACCATTGATGAATTTCGTCAGATCGGCCCCGAGCACCTTCACTGTAAGCCGGCCATTGGGATGCGTCTTCGGCGTATTTCTCAGGATCAACCGAACGTTCTGCGCTATACTCACTACGTCATCACTGCCATCGATTAATTCCGAGGCATCTTCCAAATCGAATGTTGGATCAAGCACTGACGCATCAAACGCTTCGTAGTCCAGCGCCCCACCAAAACCTGGATCGTCGGATTGTCCACCCTCAAAGTTGAGATATACCAACTGCTTGGGAACATTCTTTACATTATCTAGCGTGTATGCAATCACTTCATCCGGTGGTGCCGCAAGGGCCGTATCCGTTGAAGTCAACCTCAACTCGAGATCAAAAACATCCCGTCCAGCGGATAAGCCAGGAATCGGTGCAACGACCACGAAGTAAGTACTTGCCTCCGGAAGCTCGAAGGCTTGATAGATATCCCCAATGGTCAACACGTCCGAATCAAGCGTCGTCTCATAACGTGCCAACTGGTCGTACGTATCATCACCATTATCTCCTGGCGTACCTTGATCATCCAGGACAAACACGGCCATTGTGGCCAACGTTTCCAGGGCATCAGTTGAATAGTGGACGCTGAAAAAGTCTCCGGCGTTTGCGTTAAATGCCACAATGTCAACATCATCTAATCCATCAAACAGACCAGATACTGGAAGTGGCGCGCCATCAACTTCAAGATCAAGCGTTCCCGCAAGCGCCTGATCAAAGTGGTCCGCCAGGTCACCAAAGACCACTGTGGTCGTTCCATCCTCACCTTCATGGCCATCCAAATCACCATCAAAAATTGTCCCCAATACATCTTCGCCGACCGCGTGGACGCCATCTCGATTCAAATCACGCAAAGCTGATCTCAACCCGGACCGATCGAACAGCGTGGGTGTTGTGGCCAAACCTGCCTGATCCGTAATTGTTGACCGGAGCCTTAGGGTGATCGTATCGCTAAACCCGTCGCCCTTAATGATCCGCACAATGCCAAGAGAACCGCCCAACTCGTCGACTCCCTCAACGTAGTCAAGCATAAGCTCGGGACCATCCAGAATATCTCCTGTATTCAGATCTCTTACGATGATCGAGCCATTGACATCACCTGGATCATCCGTGTCGCCGTCATTATTTTGATCACGTGCCAGCACAACTGTTGAAGTGGAAATCGGCTCACTAAAGATAATATGTACTTCATTATCGTTTTTAGCCATTGCGCGAAGCAGGGTCGGAGCTCCTAGCGGATCGGAATAGACCCGCTGGCTCATACCAAGATCCAGTTTCTTGAATCGTGCCCGATCAATACCATCGGCGGCCACCAGAACGGCATTGCGTCCTGTGCTAACTGATGAGTTGTAGATTTGATCCCTGACCGTAAACCGCTTAATGCGACTTTCGAATACCCCGCCCGCCTCTGCTGAATCAACGAAACGGACGTCAGAATTACCACTGGAGCCAACATATAGCCGATTGTCATCTGGCAGGTTATTGGCGTTGTCACTTGCCGCCAAGAAACTTGGCAGCACGCCAGCAGCCACAACACTATCGATGTACCGTCCACCAAATGTTGCGCTATTCAAATTGCCGCCCGTGATCACATCATCATCAGTATTATAAATCCCATCCGGCCCAACCCATGCACCAAACGAGAAGACGCCACCTGTTGATGTCCCCTTGACTGACAACGACTTGGAATCCAATCCAGCAGCCAGCAAACCACCTGAGACATCTTGGAAGGTGCTGCTCCCCACGCCATATCGGGCGGAGATCATGCCACTGTGATTCTCACCTACCACAACCTTCTTGAGCCAGCGATCTACAATCACCTTAGAGCCAGCCTCGGTGCCACCGGCCAAGCTGATCTGCCCTGCATTGTCACCAATAATCACCTGAGAAGTTGCGCCAAGGCTGCCGGATACATGGACCTTACCGCTCAATCCACCAAGCCCGAGAGTACCTTCAAAATCACCGCCGAAAACAACGTCCTTCGCACCACCGGTCACCTGTACATCTGCAGAGGTCAACCCGGTATTCGCAAATTCCAGGGTACCCACAATACCCGCGCGCACGGTGCCGGCTAGATCACCGCCTGTGTGATTGAGGTTGGCCAGGTGCCCATTGGTCATGACCACGCCAGTAGCTTCAAATTGACCTGCTATGCCAATCTTGTTGATCGGGCCAGATGCCAGAACGGTACCAGCCAGGTCACCAATCAAATTGAAACTGCCAATTGAATCGGCTGATACCAGGCTGCCGAGAAAATCTCCGACCGCCAAGGCCTTACCAAACCGATCACCTGTTGTCTCAACCCTGCTATCAAACGGATTGCCACCCGTGATATTAAGTTGATCAATTGTATTGGCGACAAGTCCGAGAAGAATGTCTTGGCGCGTGCCCACGAATGAAACGAACTGACCTGTGGCATTATCAATACCAAAAACACCACCGCTCGGATTTGATTCAATTTCACTGATGTTGGCATCCAGTGATCCTGGCTCGGTTCGTGATGCCACTTGCGCTGTCGCCGTATCAATGTCGACCAATCGGTGCAGATCTCCATCGCCACCAATCAAATCTCCACCAACTTCATCAAACGCGATAAAGTCGATCTGAACAGGCCGCCCGGTGGATGTATCTAAAAATAACCCAACCACATTCAGCAAGGAACCATCCGCAGAATTGAATTCGCGAAGGATATTATCTGAAGAAACAAGGAACAGATTGCCGCCACCGACGTTATCAATACTCATGGTGACCGCTTCACTGATGTGGGGAGTGCCTTGAGCATCGGAGGACAATGCGGCTCGTCGCGTAAACTGACCGGCTGTACCACCAGCCTCGTCAAGACTGATTTCGCCAAGCATGCTGACAAGACCACGATTCGTAAAGAACTGACCACCCGCAATATCGTCCGTGTCATAGGCGAAGGATTCGAAATTCACTGGATTGCTGCCACCGACCGTGAAAGCATCAATCTCTTCACTGAGCAATCCAGGCGTACTGATCGGCACGGACAGACCCGGATCATCCTGATTGACAGCAATTAATTCCGCATTACTGGCAGTGTTGTATCCGATTAGCACGTTATTTTCATTGAAACCAAGCCCAATAAGTTCCGTATTACTTGGGACACCCAGAATCGGGCTCATCACCGTATCCACAACTGCCACAGAACCATCAAGAGCAATGGTGACCAACTGATCCTCGTTTGTCGCTGCCAACCGACGAATCGCCCAGATGTCCCCGCCGCTGTCAACGGCCATGCTGGTGAAATCGTCCGTTACCGGGTTACCGTTAAGATCCAGCAACACTGGGGGCAAATAACTGTCCTGTGGGGATGACAATAAAACCACGCCGTCATTGTTGTCGTCAGCAGTCTCGAGAACTGCCAACGCTACACCATCGGCAGAGGTGGCAGCCAAACCGCTACCGTCTTGATCGCTGACCAGTGCCAATAAAGTCAACTGATCCGTCTCCGGATCGGGCACAGGACTGTAAGCCACCTGCAAGACCTGATGTTCACCTGCGACCCCCGTCCCAAAGCTATCATCAAAAATGTTGCGTACCTCGCCCACCGGTTGAATATTGCCCGATATGGCATCAACGGTCACTAGAACATCAACAAAGCCACTGCCATTGTCCCTGTTGTCAACAGCATTCAAGGCCCCCGCGGTCGAAACAGCCAGGCCTCGAATCTGCGGTGTTCCGCCAACATCAGCAAGGTCGCCGACCAACATCGTTGGATCGAGGTCAAATACTTCTGCCACAGCAAGCAATAAATTGTCATCCGCCGGATCACCGATATCACCACCATTAAAGTCGAAATCCATCACATTGATCGTGATGGGATTCGCGGTGAACGAATCGGTCGTTGCAAATGGTCCCTGCAAAACCGCACCGCTATTAAGATCAACACGCAAAATCGATCCACTCTGCGAATCAAAAATCCAAGTGTTGTTGTACGAAT